>JAAXTT010000005.1 GCA_013336365.1 Peptococcaceae bacterium | reverse complement strand
GATGGAAGACAGCTGGTCAATGACTATGTGGCTGTAAATAAATCCTTGGTGGAAGTTATTGTAACCTTCCCTGATGTGGTGACAGTAACCTTGAACGGTGTGCAAATGGCCAGTCAGGGAGCAGACCAGTTTGTTGGAAATGCAACTCTTAAATCCGGAAATAATGCGGTTTCCATTGAGGTAACCGATGTTAGTGGGGCAGTTACCACCCACGATATAACGATTAACTATTTGAATTTGCTTCAGGCCGGTGCATCGGTTACAGCAGATTTGCCCCCCAAAGGTAAGCTTGACCTCTTTAGTAAGCAGCTTTCCTTGAATCTGGTCCAGGGCACCTATCTGAAGGACCCTGACGATGCCACCGGACTTCCCATAGCGGACCAGTCAATAGTATTTGGCATTGCAACTGAGAGCATGCCGGATGGCTTCCCTTCAGTGAGTCTGGTCTATGATATTGCGCCAACAGTGACCGATGCGGTTATGACCAATTCAGGAGAAGGAAAGATTACTATTTCCTTTGACAAATATGTTTCCAGCACCAGTAGCTCAACCCTGACTGTTTTGCTGGACTCAGACAGCAATGGTACCTGGGAAGAAAATTTGGGCGGCAAGGTGGATACTGCAAAAAGAACCATAACCGTACCCTTCTCCTCCTTTGGCAGGTATGTTGTGGTGAACAGGGTGTGGAATTTCAGTGATTATGATACAACCGGTTGGGCAAAGCCCTATGTTGAATATCTTTGGGCTAAGGGCTATATGAGTCCTGCTGCCTCTGCAGGTATCTCTGAATTTGGTATAACTGACGCTTATGGTCAGGAGGTACCAATAACCAGAGGAGAGTTTGCGGTTCTTGTTGCCAAATCATTGGGTTATAACAAGGGAAACTATGCCAACTACGGAATATTTACCGATATGAGATTGTTTGAGAGCTCGAATCCTCCCTATGGTCTTGCTAAGGATTTGAACGGCAATTGGACCAGAATAAGCAATGATGATTTCAAATATATCGATATGCTGGCTCGGAACGGAATTATTTATGGCATGCTTGATGAGTATGGCGAGATGGTTTTTGATTACTTTGATATTATTTCTCGTGAGCAGGTGGCCATTATTCTTGCCAGGGCAATGAATTTGAAGGTTGAAACTGATGAGGCAAAATACAATGCGGCTATTACCAAAATGTATGTTGATGCCAATGAAAGTATAGGAGGCTGGGCTCAGCCCTTTGTGGTGGCTGCAAGTAAGGGATATTTCGGCGGTTTCCCTGACAGCACTTTCCGGGGCAAGGATAACTTCACCAGGGCTCAGGCGGCAAGAATTGTTTATCTGGCAATGCAGAAGAATAAAATGATTTAATAAAAATGCAGTATTTAAAAAAAAGGATATCTTAACAGATATCCTTTTTTGCGATAAGCTAGAGGAAGTGAAATAAAGTGGCAAACATTTTTTAGTTACCGGTGGCTGATTGCCTGCCGTTGACGCTGATACAGGGGGTGTATCGTTGCATAAATTCAATTTAGTCTCGGATTTTATCCCCAGAGGGGATCAGCCCGAGGCTATAGAGAAGCTGGTTACAGGGTTTAATCAGGGTCAGAGACACCAGACTCTGCTGGGAGTGACCGGCAGTGGCAAAACCTACACCGTTGCCCAGGTTATTCAAAGACTTCAAAGGCCGGCCTTGATTCTGGCTCCCAACAAAACTTTGGCAGCTCAGCTTTGTTCTGAGTTTAAAGAGTTTTTTCCGGAGAATGCCGTAGAATATTTTGTCAGCTATTATGATTATTATCAGCCCGAGGCATATATTGCCCATACCGATACCTATATTGAAAAGGATTCCTCCATTAATGACGAAATAGACAAGCTGCGTCACTCGGCAACCAGTGCGATTTTAGAGCGTAGAGATGTTATTATTGTTGCCAGTGTCTCATGTATTTATGGATTGGGTGATCCGACCGAATACCGGGATCTTGTTCTTTCTCTGAGGGAGGGCGCTGTTTATGATCGGGATTCTGTATTAAGAAAATTGGTTGATATTCAATTTGAGAGAAATGATTTGAACTTTGTCAGGGGAAAATTCAGGGTTATTGGCGATATCTTGGAGGTATTTCCTGTATCTGCTGCAGAAAAGGCAATTCGCATAGACTTTTTTGGAGATGAAATAGAAAAAATACTGGAGTTTGATGTAATCACCGGGGAAGTTTTAGGGCGAAGGCGACATGTTTCAATATTTCCGGCCAGCCATTATGCAACCTCCCGGGCTAAAATGGAAAAGGCTCTGGTCTCCATTGAAAAGGAGCTGGAGGATAGACTTCAGCAACTGAAAAAGGATGACAAGCTGCTGGAGGCCCAGAGACTTGAACAAAGAACAAACTACGATCTGGAAATGATGTCAGAGATGGGCTACTGTACTGGAATTGAAAACTACTCTAGACATCTTACCGGGAGATTGGCCGGAGAGGCCCCTTATACCTTGATGGATTTTTTCCCTGAGGATTTCATTATTTTTGTGGATGAGTCTCATGTCTCAATTCCTCAGGTAGGCGCTATGTATCAAGGAGATCGCTCCAGAAAACTCTCGCTGATTGAGCATGGCTTTCGCCTGCCCTCTGCAGCGGACAATCGCCCTCTCAAGTTTGATGAGTTTGAAGACAAGGTTGTTCAGGCGGTTTTTGTTACTGCAACTCCCGGCAAATATGAGCTTGAAAAGAGCAGTCAGATGGTGGAGCAGATTATTCGACCCACAGGATTGCTGGACCCGGAAATATTTGTAAGGCCAACCAAGGGTCAAATCGATGACCTTTTGGGAGAGATCAGAATCAGGATGGAAAAGCAGGAGAGAGTACTGATAACCACTCTGACTAAGAAAATGTCGGAAAATCTTACTGATTATTATCGGGAAATCGGAATAAAGGTTCGTTATCTCCACTCAGATATAGATACTTTGGAAAGAATAGAAATTATAAGAGACTTGAGACTTGGAGTATTTGATGTGCTGGTGGGAATAAATCTCCTTCGGGAGGGGCTGGATCTTCCTGAGGTAAGCCTTGTAGCTATATTGGATGCAGACAAGGAAGGTTTTTTAAGATCGGAAAGGTCTTTGATCCAGACTATGGGCAGAGCTGCCCGTAATGAAGAGGGAAAGGTTATAATGTATGCAGACCGAATAACTGATTCCATGAAGAGAGCAATGGATGAGACCTTGAGAAGAAGAGCTCTCCAGGATAAATTCAATCAGCAAAATGGCATAACTCCCAGAACTATTCGCAAAGGGATCAGGGATGTTCTTGAAATAACCAGAGCTGCTGAAAACAAGGGAGAATATGACAGTAAGCAGGGCAAAAGAAAGAGAATGAGCAAAAAAGAACTGAAGACTGCAGTAGCAAAATTGGAAAAAGAAATGAAACAGGCATCCAGGGCATTGGAGTTTGAAAAAGCCGCTCAGTTAAGGGATATTTTAATTGAAATGAGACTGGAGCTGCGAGGCAAGGATAAAAGGATTCATGGAATAGGCGAGGAAGAGGCGGAGGACTAGAAATCAGCAGCCGGCTAAAGATGTAATAGGGGCTGATATTATAATCTGGAGGAAAATAATGCAGAATAAAATTATTATTAAAGGTGCTAGGTCACACAACCTTAAAAATATTGATGTGGAGATTCCTAGGGATAAATTGGTAGTTATTACCGGGGTTTCCGGCTCCGGCAAATCCTCCCTTGCTTTTGACACCATATATGCAGAAGGGCAGAGACGATATGTGGAGTCTTTGTCCTCTTATGCCCGGCAATTTTTGGGTCAAATGGATAAGCCTGACCTTGATTATATAGAAGGACTATCTCCGGCTATTTCCATAGATCAAAAAACAACCTCCCATAATCCAAGGTCTACTGTGGGTACGGTTACTGAGATTTATGATTATTTAAGACTTCTTTATGCTAGAGCAGGCACTCCTCATTGCCCTCAGTGTGGACAAAAAATTTCCAGACAGACAGTCCAGCAGATGGTAGATCATCTTGCTGTATTAGAGGAGGGGACTAGGCTCACTATAATGGCCCCCATAGTAAGAGGTAAAAAAGGGGAGTTTCAGAGAACCTTTGAGGAAATTAGGCGCAATGGCTTTGTTCGCATGAGAGTTGATGGACAGCTGATGGAGGTTTCCGAAGAAATCAAGCTGGAAAAAAATAAAAAGCATTCAATAGAAATTGTAGTAGACAGAATAATAATCCGACCCGGTTCGGAAAAGAGACTGGCCGATTCTCTGGAAACCTCTTTAAAAAGTGCTGCCGGCCTGGTTTTGGTTGCTATAGAGGACAAGGAAGAGATTATTTTCAGTGAAAACTTTGCCTGTTGGGAATGTGGAATAAGCATCCCGGAAATGGCTCCCCGTTTATTTTCCTTTAACAATCCCTTCGGTGCCTGTCCGGAATGCACAGGTCTTGGGATTAAGCAGGAGATTGATCTGGAGCTATTAATGCCCGACAGAGAAAAATCTATTAACCAAGGTGCTATTGAAGGATGGATAAAGAGTCAGAATTATTTTTCTTTGCTGGAAGCAGTAGCAGACAAATATAACTTCAGTCTGGATATTCCCATCAGTAAAATGACACCCAAGGATCTGGATAAAATATTGTATGGTAGTGGAACTGATCCTATAAAGGTTCTTTTTAACGGCTATCAGGGTCTTAGTCACAGCTATAACTCCCCCTTTGAGGGAGTTGTCAACAATCTGGCAAGGCGCTATAGGGAGACAAGCTCAGAATATATGCGGCAGGAAATTGAAAAATATATGAGCAATGTAGCCTGCCCAACCTGTCAGGGCTCTCGTTTGCGTCCCGAGGCATTGGCTGTCAAGGTTGGTGGTATTTCTATAGTTCAGCTGACCTCAATGGCAGTATCCGAGTCCTTGAAGTTCCTACAGGAATTGGAGCTTACTGAACGGGAAAGGATTATTGCCAGACAGATATTGAATGAGATCAATGAGAGGCTTGGTTTTCTGGTTAATGTTGGCTTGGATTATCTGACTCTTGGTCGGGCGGCAGGAACTCTTTCTGGAGGAGAGGCCCAGAGAATAAGATTGGCCACCCAAATAGGCAGTGGACTTATGGGAGTTTTGTATATTTTAGATGAGCCCAGTATAGGTCTGCATCAACGAGATAATCGCCGTTTGCTGGATACTCTGGTAAGACTCAGAGATGTTGGCAATACTTTGATTATAGTAGAGCATGATGAGGATACCATGGCTGTGGCGGATTATATTATCGACATGGGCCCCGGGGCCGGTGAAAATGGTGGTCAGGTTGTAGCCAGCGGGACCCTGGAAGATATTCTCAACAGCTCTGATTCCATAACCGGACAGTATCTTAGCGGCAAGAAATTTATTGCGGTTCCTAAAGAGAGAAGAGCTGCCAATGACAAGGGAATAGAAATTCTTGGTGCCAGTGAGAATAATTTACAGAATATCGATGTGTTTTTTCCACTAAACCTGTTTATCTGTGTAACCGGAGTTTCCGGTTCGGGGAAAAGCACCTTGGTTAACGAAATTCTTTACAAGCATCTGGCCCATGAGCTGAACAGAGCACGGGCAAAGCCAGGGGCTTTCAAGGAAATCAAGGGCTTGGAATTTTTGGACAAGGTTATCGAGGTGGATCAATCACCTATCGGGAGAACTCCCAGGTCCAATCCCGCCACCTATACCGGGGTTTTTACTGATATCAGGGAATTATTTTCTCAGACCAGTGAAGCAAGAATGAGAGGCTATCTTCCCGGCAGATTCAGCTTTAATGTCAAAGGGGGCAGGTGTGAGGCATGTCATGGTGATGGGATAATAAAAATAGAAATGCACTTTCTTCCCGATGTTTATGTTCCCTGTGAGGTTTGCAAGGGACTGAGATATAATCGGGAAACTTTGGATGTAAAGTACCGGGGCATGAATATTTCTGATGTGCTGGAGATGACAGTTGAAAATGGGTTGGATTTCTTTCAGAATCACCCTAAAATACATCGTAGGCTCAAGACCCTCCATGATGTTGGTCTGGGCTATATAAGACTGGGACAGCCGGCTCCTGAGCTGTCAGGAGGAGAGGCTCAAAGGGTTAAGCTTGCAACTGAGCTGTCTCGTCGCTCCAGTGGTAAAACCCTATATATTCTTGATGAGCCAACCACCGGATTGCATACCGATGATGTGGAAAGATTGTTGAAGGTCCTTCATCGACTGGTTGAGTCCGGAGATACCGTTATAGTAATAGAGCATAATTTGGATGTAATCAAGACTGCTGATTATCTCATTGATCTAGGACCTGAGGGTGGTCATAGGGGGGGAACTGTTTTGGCTGTGGGAACCCCGGAGGAGGTAGCTAACAATCCGGTCTCCTATACAGGAGAATATCTGAAGCCAAGACTGGGATAATAAAGGGATTTTCTATCAATAGCTGATAGCTTTAGGAGTGTGACCTATGTTACAGGAAACGCTCAGGCATCTTCCAGACCGGCCTGGGGTATACCTTTTCAAGGATTCTGAGGATAAAATAATTTATGTGGGCAAGGCGGTATCCTTGAAAAACAGAGTACGGTCATATTTTCATGCAACTTCAGGGCAAAGCCCTAAGGTTGCCCTAATGATGGAAAAGGCAGCTGACCTTGAATATATAATCACTGACAGTGAGATTGAGGCACTTATATTGGAGTCCAATCTTATCAAGACCCATTATCCCCGCTACAATATTCTTTTAAGAGATGATAAAAGCTATCCTTTTCTAAAGGTAACCCTTGGAGAGGATTTCCCAAGGGTACATATTACCAGAAGAGTTCTAAAGGACGGAGCCAAATATTTTGGGCCATATACTAGGGTAGGTGCAGTAAATGAAACCTTAAAGCTGATTGGCAGGCTTTTTCCCCTGCGAACCTGCAGGGACAAGATACTACAGCCCAAAAGCAGGCCCTGTCTTAATTATCATATAGGACGTTGTCTTGCCCCCTGTGCCGGTCTGGTGGACAAAGAAAATTACCGGGCCAGGATAAAAGAGGTAATTTTATTTTTGGAAGGCAGACAGGAGGAAGTGGTAAAAAAACTTCGGGATAGAATGGAGCAAGCAGCTGAAAATATGGAGTTTGAGCTGGCTGCCCGTTTGCGGGACCAAATTATTGCTATTGAAGAGGTGTTGGAAAAACAAAAGATAGTATCCTGTTCCGGTGAAGACCAGGATATTGTCGCTGCTGTTGTTGAACAAGGACAGGCTGCAGTAATGGTATTTTTTGTCCGGGGAGGTAAATTGCTGGGAAGGGATTCCTTCTCTTTGAAAATTCCGGGAGATGAATCTGCCCAGGAGGTTGTCAACTCTTTTCTGAAGCAATACTATCATAGTGCTGATTTTATCCCGGGAGAGATCTTGATTTCCAGTGAGCTGGACGATGAAGCTGAGGTTCTTTCCCGATGGCTTTCAGAAAAGAAAGGCACCAGGGTCCATATCCGCCGGCCAAAAAGGGGAGAAAAAAGGAAGCTTGTGGAAATGGCTGCCCAAAATGCCCAAATGGCCCTGGAGGAAGCTCTGCTGAGGGCAGAGTCAATTAGAGATGGTAGCAAGGATGTAACCGAGCTGGGAGATATCCTTGGTTTGATCGGCAGACCGGTCAGGATGGAGTGCTATGATATTTCCAATATCCAAGGTGCTGAAACGGTTGCCTCTATGGCAGTATTTGTCGAGGGCAGACCTGCAACAGAGGAATATCGTCATTTTAAGATAAAAACCGTTGTCGGACAAAATGATTTCGCAGCCATGCATGAGGTTCTTGATCGGCGTTTCAGAAGGTCTAAAGAAGAAAAGGAGCTAATCAGGCTGGGACTGTTGTCCACAAAAAAGGCCGGATTTTCTGTTCTCCCGGATTTAGTTATTGTTGATGGAGGAAAGGGTCAGCTTTCAGCAGCCCGAGAAGCTATGGAGAAAAATGGTGTTTCAGATATTCCTTTGTTTGCTTTAGCCAAGGAAGAGGAGCTGATTTTTAAGCCTGGAGAGGAGTATCCCCTAAGGCTGCCAATTGATTCAAAGGCACTTTATCTTTTGCAAAGAATCAGGGATGAGGCCCACAGATTTGCAGTTGCCTATCACCGTCAGCTAAGGACCAAAAGAAATTTAAAATCACTTCTTGATGAGATAGAGGGTGTTGGCAAGGTTAGAAAAAGAGCACTTTTGAAGGCATACCCCACAATTCAGTCCCTAGCGGAGGCCGATGTCGATGACTTGGCAGGAATTCCGGGGATGAATAGAAAGACAGCTCTTGAGGTTGCCAAATATTTTGAGACAAACAAATAAATATTGCCAGGTCATTGGCAAGATAAATACGATTTTGGGAGGATATTATGAAAAGGCTGCTTATCGTTACCGGTCTCTCAGGAGCAGGTAAAACTCATGCAGTGATAAGCTTGGAGGACTTGGGGTTTTTTTGTGTGGATAATTTACCCCCCACTTTGATTCCTAAGTTCGTTGAGCTTTGCATAGAATCAAAAAAGGATATTGATAATATTGCTCTGGTAGTTGATATACGAGGAGGAGAGTTTTTCAATGCCCTTTCCCAGGTTCTCAATCAGCTGGGCGGCATGGGTATAAAATACGAGATCTTGTTTTTAGAGGCTTCTCGGGAAATTCTGATCAGGCGTTTCAAGGAAACTCGGCGAGCTCATCCCATGGGTGATGATGGTGATATTTTGCATTGGATTGATAAGGAAAGACGTTTGCTTCAGGATATCAGAGGAAGGGCCCATAAAATAATCGATACCTCCAATCTGAGCAACAACCAGCTTCGGGAAGAAATAAACAGTTTTTTTGGTGATAGCACCAGTATTCCCGAATTGAAAATTGTTGTGGCATCCTTTGGTTATAAATATGGAATACCTATTGACAGTGATTTGGTTTTTGATGTCCGGTTTATGCCCAACCCATATTATGATCCTGTTTTAGGTAAAATGAATGGAAATGAACTTGAGGTTCAGGAATATGTTATGAGCTCTCCGGAATCCTTGGAATTCATGACAAAATTTATTGATTTTATTGATTTTCTTGTTCCCCAGTATATCAAGGAAGGAAAAACCTCCCTGAATATTGCCGTTGGCTGCACCGGTGGCATGCATCGTTCTGTAACAGTAGTCAACAAATTGGCGGAACACCTTTCGAAGCAGGGTTATAATTCCAGGATTCGGCACAGAGATATTAATATAAAAGCGGGGTTGCAGCAATGAATCAGTTTAAGTGGCTGTATCCCGGTCTAAAGGTTAAGAGATGGCTGGTAATTGCCATGCTGGGGATATTAATCCTAGGTGTCGGACTTGCTTTACTGGTGGCCAATTTGTTGCCATTAAACCAGTATTTGCTTTTAAGGTGGGGAGAGCGTCTGTTTGGAGGGTTTTCCCGCTATCCCGGGGCTGTGGTGCTGTTGATTATCGGTATAGCGGGCATTGTTTACGGCTTGGAGAAGGCGTTCAAATCAATTGTTTTTGCCTTGGCTCCGGAAGATAAAGGACGTTTGGCCGAGGTGCTTTATACTCGCAGATATCTGAACCGCGGTCCCAGAATAGTTGTTGTCGGAGGTGGCACAGGCCTCGCTCTTCTGTTGAAGGGTCTAAAGAAGTATACTTGCAATCTGACTGCAGTTGTTTCAGTGGCGGATGATGGAGGCAGCTCAGGACGCCTTAGGGATGACCTGGGAATACTTCCTCCCGGAGACATAAGAAACTGCTTGGTGGCCTTGGCTGATAAAGAGTCTCTTATGGAAGGACTTTTTCAATATCGTTTCTCCATGGGGGAGCTGGCCGGGCATAATTTAGGTAATTTGCTTATTGCGGCAATGAATGATTTGGAGGGCGGCTTCAATCAGGCCATCCACAGCTTGAGCAGGGTTTTGGCTGTAAGGGGCAGGGTGCTTCCGGCAACCTTGGAAAACGTATCCCTGGGAGCGGAATATATTGACGGAAAAATTATTTATGGCGAGTCGAATATCCCTAAATATGGCAAACCGATTAAAAGAATTTTTCTTGAGCCTAATACTTGTCAGCCTTTGCCCGAGGCTATAGAGGCATTTGCCGAAGCAGATGCAATTATTATTGGACCGGGCAGTCTGTATACCAGTATTCTCCCAAGCCTGATGGTTGCCGGAATGGCTGAGGCAATTGAAAAATCTCCGGCAATTAAGCTTTATATCTGTAATATTATGACCCAGGTCGGAGAGACTGAGGACTACACTGCCAGCCAGCATGTAAGGGCAATAATCCGCCATGTGGGTCCGATTCTGGATTGTGTTCTGCTCAATAGGGAAGAGATAGCTAAGCCGGTCCGGGAAAGATATGCTGAGCAAGGCTCTGTTCCTGTGGCTAATGACCTAAAGGAGATTGAAAAGCAAGGCTTGAATGCAGTTGCTGATTTTTTGCTGGCGAAGGGTGAAGTGGTCAGGCATGACCAGGATATTCTGGCCCAAAGGATTTTTAAGCTGATATTGAAATAGAGAAAAAAGGGAAAGCCTGATAATACACTGCTAAGGAGGGAATAGTGTGTCATTTTCTGCCCAGACTAAAAATGAATTGGCCCGGGTCGTAGACCAGAAGCCATGCTGCAAGATGGCTGAGTTGTCCTCCCTTTTCAGAATGGACGGCAGCATTCAAATAAGCGGCTCAGAGCTTTCAATTAATATAGTCAATGAAAATGCCGCTGTTGCAAGAAAGATATTTACCTTAGTGAGGGAAATATTTGATGTTCATTCCCAGGTAATGGTTCAAAAAAAGAGCAAGCTCAAAAAAAATAATATTTATATGGTTAGAATACCTCCGGGACAGACAACTAGGGAAATATTAGTTGTTTTGGGGCTGACTGATGAGAATGGACTTTTCCTGGAGAAGATAAGAAAGGATTTTTTAAAAAGGGAATGCTGTCGAAGGGCGTATCTCAGAGGTACCTTTCTGGGAGGGGGTTCAGTAAACAAACCCGGGGCTACCTATCATCTTGAGATTATTACCACTAAGGAGAGCTATGCCCAGGAAATAAAAAATCTCTTCAAGCGATTTAAGCTTGATGCCAAGGTTAATCTGCGCAAGAATTGGCATGTAGTTTATCTAAAGGAAAGTGAGCAGATAATAGCAAGCCTCAGCTATATGGGAGCATATGAGGCGCTGTTGGATTTCGAGAATAAAAGAATTTTAAAGGGCATGAAAAATCAGGTAAATCGTTTAGTCAACTGTGAAACAGCCAATCTGAACAAGACTGTCAGTGCTGCTGTTCAGCAGCTGGAGAGCATTCGTCAGATAAAGGACACTATCGGGCTGAACAAATTGACCCTGCCCTTGCGACAGATTGCCGAGGCAAGGATAAACAATCCTGAGGCAAGCTTGAGGGAGCTGGGGGAGCTGTTTAATCCAAAGATAAGCAAGTCGGGAGTAAGCCATCGGCTGAAAAGAATTGAGGAGCTTGCCCAGGGCATGATTGATCAAACAATCAGCAACAGGGATTTTTAAGAGCTGAAGGAGTTGGCTATGGCAGGAGGCAGAAGATTAAAGGTTTACAAGGTTCCACCGGGCAAAAATTCTCTTCAGGGGTGGAGCGACATAGTAAGTCCCATAAGGATTATAGTTAATTTTGCAGTTATATACCTGGCAAAGTATCTGCCCTTTTTATCGGTGAAAAACTGGCTGTATCGCAGACTCGGTGCCAGAATAGGACCCGGGGTCTCCTTTGCTTTGGCAGCAGTGATTGATGTTTTTTACCCACAATTGATTACTGTTGGTGATGACAGCATTATCGGCTATAATTGTACCATACTTTGCCATGAGTTCTTGATTGGGGAATATCGCACCGGGGAGGTTGTTATTGGCAAAGAGGTTATGATTGGAGCAAACAGCACGATACTGCCGGGGATTATCATTGGTGACAGAGCTGTAATTGCGGCGGGAGCACTGGTTTCCCGGGATGTGCCTTCGGATGTTATGGTAGCGGGAGTGCCGGCAGGGATAATAAAAGCGCTGTAAATTAATTCTTGGGGCAAAAAATGAAAAAAATTGTTGATTCCTTTATTGATTTCATAAATAATCCTTGGCAGACAAAGTATCTTATATTTTTTTTCCTGGTAAATTTTGTTGGTTCTATTTATGGCTATTATTGGTATTATGGGCAGCTTTCCAGAATTTCTATAAGCCTATGGCTCTTTGTTCCCGACAGTCCTTTGTCAACAACTTTATTAATGCTGGTTCTCGGACTTCGGTTCCTGGGAGTTCGCAATACCTTGCTTGAGCTGTTGGCTGTCACAGCAAATATAAAGTATGGATTATGGGCAGTATTTATTCTTAGTGATTTTTGGCTTAAAATTGGAACTTTTAAGGGTCTGGAGCTTATGCTTTTCGCCTCCCATCTGGGCATGGCAATTCAGGGCTGGATATTTTTAAGAGCTCTGCTAAAGGAGAAAATGCCCTCCGGCATTGTAGTAATCTCCTTAGTATCCTGGATGCTGGCCAATGATTTTATAGATTATTACCTGAGGATTTTTCCTAATTTATATTATCCGGGACAGGAAAAAACCGGGGCCTTCCTTGCAGTTGCACTTTCCCTTCTTGTTACCTTTGTTTTTGGTATGGCATATTTAACCTCCGGAAAACATAATTATCGATATTTTAGATAATTTTTATTGAAAATGTTTAGTATTTTGGGTACAATGGGCAGGAAAATGTTAAATTTACGCAGAATAGGGTAACACATATGTTTAAAATACCCTCACTGTAACATACTAATTCGAAGGCGGGTGCTATAAGTTGACAGTTCGTATTGGAATCAATGGTTTTGGAAGAATAGGACGAAACATTATGCGTATTGCAATGGAACGTCCGGACATTGAGGTTGTAGCAGTAAATCATAAATCAAGGAGATTGCCGGCAAATGATGAGTTTGTTCCGACCCTGGCTCATATGTTTAAGTATGACAGTATTCATGGCAATCTTAAGAAGGATGTCAGGGCGTCTGGGGAATACATAGAGGTTGATGGTAAGAAGAGGGTAAAGGTGCTGGCAATTTCTGACCCGGCTACCCTGCCTTGGGCAGAGCTGGGAGTGGATATAGTTGTTGAATCCACCGGCGTTTTTAATAAGCCTGAGGATGCAGCCAAGCATTTGCAGGCAGGTGCCAAAAAGGTGATAATTTCAGCCCCTGCCAAGGGTGATGCCTTTACTGCCGTGATGGGAGTCAACCATACAGATTATAATCCGGCAATCCATCATGTTATTTCAAATGCTTCCTGTACCACCAATTGTCTTGCCCCGGTGGCCAAGGTTATCCAGGATAATTTTGGAATTATTAAGGGTCTGATGACTACAATTCACGCAGTTACCAATGACCAGCAGATTTTGGACATGCCTCACCGGGATATGCGCAGAGCCAGATCGGGCATGAATAGTATTATTCCTACCACAACCGGTGCGGCAAAGGCAGTAGCCTTGGTGTTGCCGGAGCTTAAGGGCAAGCTCAATGGTTTTTCCATGAGAGTTCCTATTGTAAATGTCAGTGTTGTGGATCTTGTTGTTCAGACTAACAAAAAAGTGACCAAGGAAGAGGTTAATGCAGTTCTTAAAAAAGCTTCGGAAAATGAGTTAAAGGGAATTTTGGATTATTGCGAATTGCCCTTGGTTTCCATGGATTTTAATGGAGACAGTCATTCTTCGATTGTTGATGCCCTTTCAACCATGGTAATCGGAGATGACATGGTTAAGCTACTTGCTTGGTATGATAATGAGTGGGGTTATTCCTGCAGGGTTGTCGATCTTTTAGAATACATTGTTTCCAGAGGTTTATAGTAAAAAACATAGGACCTGTTAATAAAATCCAGACTGCTGGTGACACAGGCAGGTCTGGATTTTTAACTGGCTCAATATGACAGGGAGGGTTTGCTATAAATAAGAAAACTATTAGGGATATAGAGGTAAAGGGGAAAAGAGTACTGGTTAGGGTGGATTTTAATGTTCCTCTGGATGCTTTGGGAAACATTACTGATGACACCAGAATTAGGGCAGCCCTGCCTACAATTTTCTATTTATTAGAAAACCGTGCCAGGGTTATCCTGGTTTCCCATCTTGGTCGGCCAAAGGGCAATATCGATAAAAAATTCAGTCTTGAGCCGGTGGCAGTCAGGCTTCAGAAGCTTCTTGGCCAGCCGGTAAAGATGGTTAGTGATGTGGTAGGCAAAATTCCTCTGCAATCAGCAGCTGACCTAAAGGAAGGACAGGTAATGCTGCTGGAGAATGTTCGCTACAATATTGAAGAGGAAAAAAATGACGAAACCTTTGCCCGTTCCTTAGCAGAATTGGCAGATGTTTATGTCAATGACGCTTTCGGGACAGCTCATCGAGCTCACGCCTCAACGGAGGGAGTGGCTCATATACTGCCTGGGGTAGCCGGATTTTTAATGGAAAAAGAGATTGAAATGCTCGGAAACGCACTGATTAGCCCGGAACATCCCTTTGTAGCAATTATTGGAGGCGCTAAGGTATCGGATAAAATAGGGGTTATTGAAAACCTGTTGGATAAGGTAGACACCTTAATTATTGGTGGAGGCATGGCCAACACCTTTCTCAAGGCCCGGGGCTATGAAATGGGTAAATCCTTGTTGCAGGATTCTCAGTTGGACCTGGCAAAGACCCTGATTAGGAAAGCTGAAACAGCAGGAGTTGAGTTTATTCTTCCGGTTGATTTGGTTGTGTCTCAGGCTGCTGATCCTGAAGCTGATTATAAGCAGGTTTCAGTCGAAAATGTGCCAAATGACTGGATGGCCTTGGATATTGGCACTCAGTCAGCCGAGATTTTTGCTGAAGCTATAAAGAAGGCAAAAACGGTAATTTGGAACGGTCCTATGGGAGTGTTTGAAATGGCACCCTTTGCTGTGGGAACATACAGTATTGCCAAGGCAGTAGCTGAAAGTGGAGGTATGACCATAGTTGGCGGGGGAGATTCTGTTTCTGCAATAGAAAAGGCCGGTTTCGCCGGTAAGATTAGCCATATATCCACCGGTGGTGGGGCATCTCTTGAGTTTTTGGAGGGCAGGGAGCTTCCCGGGATAGCAGCTCTGCAGGATAAATAGAATAGGATCTGTTTAAAATACCGGCAGGTCAATATATTTGGTTATCTGATTTATCTAGTGTATATATGGAGGTTTTCATTAGAATGCGCATTCCTTTAATCGCGGGTAATTGGAAAATGTACAAAACTGTAGGTGAAGCAATTGAATTCGCAAGGGAACTAATTTCCTTTGCCTTGCCTGACAGCTGTAAAGTAGTTATTTGTCCCCCCGCTACTGCAATTTTTTCTCTTTGGGAGGCTTTCAGAGGTACTTCTATAGAGCTGGGCGGACAAAATATGCATTATTCAGTTGAAGGACCATATACCGGAGAGCTTTCTCCTGCTATGCTTAGGGAGGCAGGATGTAAATATGTAATTCTGGGACATTCTGAAAGAAGGCAGTACTTTGCTGAAACCGATAGGGCAGTCAGCAAAAAAGCTTTGTCAGCTTTGGAGAACAGCCTGATTCCTATTGTTTGTGTTGGTGAAACCTTGGAGCAAAGGGAAGCAGGTCTCACCTCAGAGGTTATCTCCGGTCAGTTCAGAGACTCTCTTCAGGGTTTGACTGCCGGTCAGATAACTGGTGTGGTTTTGGCCTATGAGCCTGTATGGGCTATCGGCACAGGGAAAACTGCCTCAGACATTGACGCTCAACAGGTAAATGGCTTAATCAGAAAATTGCTTGTTGAAAAATTTGGTTCGGAAGCGGCAGAAAAGGTATCAATAATATATGGCGGCAGTGTAAAGCCGGATAATGTCAGACAGCTTTTGGCCCAGCCGGATATTGACGGTGCATTGGTGGGAGGCGCCAGCCTGGATGCCAAGAGCTTTGCGGAAATAATTATTGCTGCCGGGGTAAATAAATAGGCTCCGGTGGCAGGAATTGTGATTTGGATAGTGGAGGAATATTTTTGTCTAAGATAAAGGGTCCTTTAACATTGATTATTTTGGACGGCTGGGGCATAGCCCAACCGGGAGAGGGCAATGCTATTTCTTTAGCAAACACGCCCAATATGGATGGCTTTGTTGCCAAATATCCCCACACCGAGCTGAGCTGTTCCGGGGAGGATGTTGGTCTTCCCGGTGGGCAGATGGGAAATTCCGAGGTCGGACATTTAAATATGGGTTCCGGCAGAGTTGTTTATCAGGAATTGACCAGAATTTCCAAGGCAGTCCGGGAGGGAGATTTTTTTACCAACCGGCAATTACTGTCCGCTATTGAAAATGCAAAGAAAAATAACACCAGTCTTCATTTGATGGGTTTGCTTTCTGATGGAGGGGTCCACAGCCATATTGACCATCTTTTTGCCTTGCTTGACCTGGCTGCGGAAAATAATATTGATAAGCTATTTGTTCACTGTTTTTTGGATGGTAGAGATGTTCCTCCAAGAAGTGCGGTCAGATATATTAAACAGCTGGAGACAAAGCTGAAGGAGCTGGGAACAGGCAAAATTGCCTCTGTAGGCGGTCGTTACTATGGAATGGATAGGGATAAACGCTGGGAAAGAGTTGAGTTAGCCTATCTTGCCCTTACAGCAGGTCAGGGACCGAAATTTTCCAGTGCTGAGGAGGCAGTATCAGCGTCTTATTCCCGGGAGGAATCCGATGAGTTTGTCAAGCCCTCAGTTATTACAGACCTGGGGGGCAGACCTTTGGGAATTATCGGTCCGGGAGATTCAGTAATATTTTTCAACTTCAGACCGGATCGGGGCAGACAGATAACAAGGGCATTTACAGACCGGGAATTCACGGGATTTTCCAGGATGCTTCCGGAAAAGCTGCATTTTGTCTCCATGACTCAATATGATAAGACTATCCGGATTCCCGTTGCCTTTGAGCCCCAGCAGCTGGAGAATACTCTGGGACAGGTTCTCAGCAGGGCCGGAATCAGGCAGTTGAGAATGGCTGAGACAGAAAAATATGCCCATGTAACCTTTTTTTTCAATGGTGGTGTGGAGGCTCCTGAGGAAGGGGAGGAAAGGGTTCTTATCCCATCTCCAAAGGTGGCTACCTATGATTTGAAACCGGAAATGAGTGCCTTGGTTATGACTGAGGAGCTGGTAAGGCAAATTAGCTTAAAGGCCCACAAGGTAATCGTGGTAAACTATGCAAATCCTGATATGGTTGGACATACCGGCAATATCAACTCTGCTGTCAAGGCAATTGAGACTGTGGATTACTGCCTGGGACAGGTTGTCAACAGCATACTGGCAGAGGATGGGGCAGTAATTATTACTGCAGATCATGGAAATGCTGAAGCCATGAAAGATACTCAGGGCAATCCCTTAACAGCCCATACAACCTTTCCTGTGCCCTTAATTTTGATTGGCCGGGAGTTGTCATCGGTAGGGCTTGCTAAGGGAAGTCTTCAGGATGTAGCCCCTACAATTCTGGATTTGCTGGATTTGGAACAACCGAGGGAAATGACGGGAAAATCCTTGATTATATAAGTCAGGCTTAAATTATAGATTAAAGGGAGGTTATTTTATGTCATCCAATATTTTGGATATCTACGCAAGAGAAATACTGGACTCAAGAGGTAATCCAACAATTGAGGTAGATGTGGTTCTTGAAAACGGAACCTTGGGAAGAGCTGCGGTTCCATCAGGTGCATCAACAGGAGCTTATGAGGCAGTCGAGCTGCGTGACGGCGATGAAGCACGTTATTTTGGCAAGGGAGTTTTAGAGGCCATTGACAATGTGAATAATATTATTGCCCCCAAGCTTTTGGGCTATGATGCTATTGAACAGGTGCTGCTTGACAAGGCACTGATTGAATTGGACGGCACCGATAATAAGGAAAAACTGGGAGCCAATGCTATTCTAGGGGTTTCTCTGGCCTGTGCAAAGGCGGCTGCCACCTTTTTAGAGCTACCGCTTTATCAATATCTTGGAGGCATCAATGCCAAGCTTTTGCCCACCCCTATGATGAACATACTTAATGGAGGCGCTCATGCCGACAACAATATGGATATCCAGGAGTTTATGATAATGCCTGTGGGAGCGGGAAGCTTTGCCGCAGCTCTAAGAATGGGCACTGAGATTTTCCATAGCCTGAGGAAGGTTCTTAAATCAAAGGGTTTGAATACCTCTGTGGGAGACGAGGGTGGCTTTGCGCCTAACCTGGGCTCTAATGAAGAGGCTCTACAGGCTATTATGGAAGCTATTGTAGCGGCAGGATACAGACCCGGGGAAGATGTTTGCCTGGCTTTAGATTGTGCAGCTAACGAGTTTTACAAGGAAGGCAGTTATATTTTTGAGGGTAAAAGCTTCAGCTCCTCTCAAATGATTCAATACTATGAAGGACTTGTTGACAAGTACCCGGTAATATCTATCGAGGATGGTCTTTCCGAGGATGACTGGGAGGGCTGGAAAGAGTTTACCTCCAAGCTTGGACATCGCCTACAGATTGTCGGAGATGATCTTTTTGTCACAAATACCCAAAGATTGGCTCAGGGCATCAAGGCCGGAGCTGCCAACTCTATTCTTATCAAGGTCAATCAAATTGGGACTCTTACTGAAACCATGGATGCTATAGAGATGGCCCAGCGTGCCGGCTATACTGCAGTGATTAGCCACCGTTCCGGAGAAACCGAGGATGTAACCATTGCTGATCTGGTGGTAGCAGCCAATGCAGGACAAATAAAAACCGGTGCTCCCTCGAGAACAGACCGGGTTGCCAAGTATAATCAGCTGATCAGGATTGAAGAGGAACTGGGCAAGGCAGGTATATACAGAGGCAAGGAATCTCTATATTGCTTAAAATAGGAAACCTATAAATATTCTTCTGCGTTGTTAAATTTAACAACGCGTGCTATAATTCTTTTGTATTAAATTTAAGGGGGTGATTATGTGCTCAAAGGCCTGGTAATCGTCCTGCATGTTGTTGCATGTCTGGCCGTGATTTTTTCAGTATTGTTGCAGTCCGGTAAAAGTGCTGGCCTCTCGGGGTCCATAACAGGTGGAGCTGAAACCTTCTTTGGCAAGAAAAAAGGATTGGACGAGTTGCTGGGCAAGGTAACAGTTTTTGTTGGTATCTTGCTTGGGGTAACATCTGTGCTGTTGGGGTTGCAGTTTTTTAAGTAGAAAATTTTGGGTAAAATAAATTTATAAGAAAAATAGGAGGGCTAAACTGTGCAAGAGTCGATGATTCTGGCCTGGATAGGGGTCGGTGCGGGTATTGTGGCACTGCTCTTTGCTTTGGCAACAATGGCCAGCGTGCTTAAAGAGTCCATGGGTACACCGAAAATGAAGGAAATATCCGAGGCGATCCAAGAAGGTGCTATGGCCTTTTTAAACAGGCAGTATAAAACATTAATTCCATTTGCTTTGATTATTTTTGTTCTGTTGCTATTTTATCAATTTTCCTTTGCAGTATCATTCCTGGTAGGTGCAGTTTGTTCAGCTATTGCCGGCTATATTGGCATGAACAGCACCACCAAAGCCAATGCCAGAACTACTGAGGCTGCTCGTAGCTCAGGTCTGTCAAAGGCATTGACCATATCCTTCCGGGCTGGGGCTGTTATGGGTCTTTCCGTAGCAGGACTGGGTCTTTTAGGAGTATCGTCCTTATTTTTAATATTTAAGAGTGCAACTGTTATCAACAGCTTTGCTTTTGGTGCCAGTGCAATTGCGTTTTTTGCCCGGGTAGGCGGCGGTATTTATACCAAGGCTGCTGATGTAGGGGCTGACCTGGTTGGTAAGGTTGAGGCAGGTATTCCTGAGGATGATCCAAGAAACCCTGCAACAATTGCTGATAATGTAGGAGACAATGTTGGTGACACTGCTGGTATGGGTGCTGACCTCTTTGAATCCTATGCTGCTACCACCATTGCAGGCATGATTCTCGGCAACAGCCTTTTTGGAATAAAGGGTGCTTTATTCCCACTGGCAGTCGGTGCTATTGGAATTATCGCCTCTATTGTAGGAACCTTTTTTGTTCGTACCTCTGAGAATGGAAATCCTCAGACTGCACTGAACATCGGCTTGTGGTCAACAAACCTGATGACAGCTGTAGGAGTCTATTTCCTTTCAGCCTGGACCTTCCCCGGTCTTTTGGGACAGGGAATAACCCTAGCTATTATAGTAGGATTGATTGTCAACGTGGCAGTAGGAATTCTTACCGAATACTACACTGCTAACAATAAAAAGCCGGTTATGGCAATTGCGGAAGCTTCCAAGACCGGTGCGGCCACCAACATTATTCAGGGCTTGGCTGTAGGCTTAGAGAGTGTTTTTGCTCCAATGCTGGTTTTTGCATTGGCTATTTGGATTGCCTTCTGGGCTGCCAGCTGGGCAGGTCCTCAGTTTGCTATATTCGGTATCGCTATGGCAGCTATGGGTATGCTTTCCACCTCAGGCTTTGTAGTGGCTATGGACTCCTTTGGTCCGGTTGCTGATAATGCCGGTGGTATTGCTGAAATGGCCGGATTGGAAAAAGAAGTAAGAATTATAACAGACAAGCTGGATGCAGTCGGTAATACCACTGCTGCCATTGCTAAAGGCTTTGCAATCGGTTCGGCAGCCTTGACTGCCTTGGCTTTATTCCAGGCATATATTGATGAGGTTACCAGAAGTGTAGCCCTTCAGGATGCCGGAGTAGTTACTAAGATTACTGAACACGGTAAAGAGATTTGGACATTGGTTGTTAACCTGAATGACCCAATGGTTATTATCGGTTTGTTTATCGGTGGTGCAGTTCCCTTCCTGGTTGCTGCCCTTACCATGAAGGCAGTAGGTGAAGCGGCTTTTGGAATGGTTAATGAGGTTCGCCGTCAGTTCCGGGAAATTCCCGGAATTATGGAAGGTACCGGCAAGCCTGACTATGCACGCTGTGTAAGTATCGCAACCGGTGCTGCTATCAGTAAAATGATTGCACCTGGTATACTGGCTGTTGGTGTTCCTTTAGTTGTCGGCTTTGGTTTGGGAGCTAAGTCTCTCGCCGGATTCCTGTCCGGAATGACTGTAACCGGTGTGTTGCTGGCACTCTTCCTGGCTAATGCCGGTGGTGCTTGGGACAATGCTAAAAAATGGATTGAAGCAGGAAATTTAGGGGGCAAGAAGATTGATGGTGAGCCCAACCCTATTCACCAGGCAGCTGTTATCGGAGATACTGTAGGAGATCCCTGTAAGGATACCTCCGGACCTGCTATGAACCCTTTGATCAAGGTTGCAGGTACTATCGCCCTGATTATTGGACCCATGCTTTTCAAATAAGCTGTTTTTTGCATAGTAAAATAACAGAGATAGTGGTCGATAGCATCGGCCACTATTTTTGTCTAATAACTATGAACCGTAAGCCATAAGTCGTATAATTTAGCTGAAAGCTGATATTTTATAAGTATGGAGGATATAAAATATGGATTACATAAGCACCAGAGGCACAGGTGCAGTAAGCTCTGCCGAGGCAATAAAAACAGGAATCGCCCCTGATGGAGGCCTTTTTGTTCCGGAATCTCTGCCAAAGATAAGTGACAGCCTGCTTAGGGAAATGAAAAGCATGAATTACCAGGGCAGGGCGGTGGAGATTTTAAGCCTTTTCCTAACTGACTTTACCCGGGAGGAAATAAAATCCTGTGTTGAGCAAGCATATAATAGTGAATCCTTCGAGGACCCGGGAATCGCCCCTCTTAAAAAACTGTCTAAAACCCTTTATGTTCAAGAGCTTTGGCATGGACCAACCAGTGCTTTTAAAGATATGGCACTCCAGATAATGCCTCGTTTTCTGCCCTTGGCAATAGCAAAAACAGGAGAGAAAAATGAAATTGTCATTTTGGTTGCTACCTCAGGTGACACCGGAAAGGCTGCTCTGGAGGGCTTTAAGGATGTGGCCGGAACCAGGATAATGGTTTTCTTCCCGGATCAGGGGGTAAGCGAAGTTCAGCGTCTCCAGATGGTTACCCAGGAAGGACACAACGTGGGAGTAGCTGCTGTAAAGGGCAATTTCGATGATGCCCAAAATGGGGTTAAGGCAATTTTTGCAAACAAGGAATTAGCTCAAGAGCTGGAATCAAAGGGCTTTAAATTTTCTTCTGCCAATTCTATCAACTGGGGACGTTTGGCACCTCAGATTGTTTATTATTTCAGTGCCTATCTGGACTTACTAAATGACCGGGCTATTTCACCGGAGGAGCCGGTTAATTTTGTGGTTCCCACCGGCAATTTTGGCAATATATTGGCAGCCTATTATGCTAAAGAGGCCGGTTTGCCCATAGGAAAACTGATTTGTGCTTCAAATAAAAACAAGGTTTTGACAGATTTTATCAGAGATGGAAAATATGACCGGGCAAGGCAGTTTCATAAAACTGCATCCCCTTCTATGGATATACTTATTTCCAGCAATTTGGAGAGGCTTCTGTTCCATCTTTCCGGAAACAATTCCCTAGCAGTCACTGAGTGGATGAAGGAATTGACTGAGCAGGGCCATTACAATGTAGGCGCAGATATCCTGGTCAAAATACAGCAGCTCTTCTGGTCTGAATCTGCCAGTGATCAGGAAACCATGTCTGCTATAAAGGAAGTATTTCAGGAAACAGGTTATCTTATTGATACCCATACCGGAGTAGCCCTTAATGTATATAAAAAGTATCAGTCAGCGACAGGAGACCTGACTCCCGCTGTAATACTTTCCACAGCAAGTCCCTATAAGTTCAACAGCAGTGTGGTTGAGTCCCTTCTGGGTCCTGAGTCGGTGGAGGGTAAAAGTGAATTTGAATTACTGGAAATATTATCAAGGGAAAGCAATACAAATATCCCTAAAAATCTAAAGGGTCTGGACAAAAAGCCCTTGCTTCACAGACAGGTAGTCGAAAAAGAGGATTTGACCCGGGTGGTTAAAAAATTCCTGGAAAAATAAACCTTTCCGTAAATTGTGGTCCTCTGTCATTGGACGCTTGATATTTCCCAGTTCAAGCGTCTTTTTTCTGTCAAAAACCCAGAGTATTGGTGGGGGGAGGATGTTTCAGACCAATAAGATTATCCCTTTAATTTTGCCAGAAGCTTGGATCTTTTTTCCTGAACAGTATTTAGCAGAGCTTGAATTTTATCTCCTATACGAGGAAGCATTTTCAAATCCTCAGGGTGAAGGCATCCGGAAAGGATAATCAGAATCGGAAAGAGTATAGCCCCTACCAAAATAGCTGAAATAATGGCAATATTGCTGCTCTCAGCTCCGGTCAGAACCAGCAGATAAGTTTTCCTCGCTACCAGTCCCATTATCAAAGAGGCGATCCCCGGTTTAATCAGAGAGTTGATAAAATCAATTTCAAGACCAACCATTCTTTTCACAGACAGGAAATTAAGAACAGAAGATACTATAAACATGGCTACGGTTCCATAAGCCGCCGCCTTGATTCCCAGCCCGGTAGGGGTAAGGAAATAGGTTATGCCAATTTTGAAAAAGATTCCTGCCAGCAGATTGTAGACCGGTATATCGGCCCTGCCTAATCCCTGCATCACTCCGGAAAGCACAAGGTGAACACCCCAAAAAACAATGGCAGGAGCTAGTGCGGCCAAGGGGATTCCGGCCCCGGAGTCAGCAAAGACAAATTCAGTCAATTGGGGAGCAAGAAAGAAAAGTCCGGCAGCAGCAGGAAGGGTTGTCATTAAGGACATCCTTACACCGGTGGACGCCTGCTGTCCAATCCGCCCGGGGTTATTTGTGCTGTAGGCCTCTGACACAGAGGGAACCAGACTGGTACCAAGGGAAAGGGCAAAGGCGATGCTTATATTGATAAAGGACATGGCCATTTGATTAAATTGCCCATAGAGTGCTGTGGCGTTTTGGACTGAATAGCCTATTAACTGGAGTCGTTCGATAATCAGCTTGTTATCCAGAATCCAGGTTATCGCTAAGGCTACACTGGCAAAGGAAACAGACAAAGATACCGATAGGATTCGCTTGAGTAATGACCAGGTATCCTCTCGGAAGCCTGAAGTATCAGTGTTGATAGTAGAAATAAGAGTTTTTCGGTGTTTGAAATAGTAATAGGCCATTATGGCAGTAGCAGCAACGGCACCGGGAAGTGCACCCAGGTTTGCTCCGGCAGCCGCCATAGCAAGACCCTTTGGCAGCAAAAGATAGCTAAACCAAACAGTGGCAACAACCAGCATAATTTGGTCCGCTACCTGAGAAACCGCCACGGGAGACATATATTGCAATCCTTGGAAAAGACCTCTCATGGACGCAGTTACCGCAGAGAAAAAGATAATTGGAGCAACGGCTATAAGACCATAGTAGCTGGCAGGGTTAGCCACAAGGCCGCTTTTTACCAGCCAGGGGGCGCCTGCCAGGAGCAACAGGGAGAAGACCAGTCCAACCAGAGACATGGCGTACAAGGAGATCATAAAGGTTCTATGGGCATCCCTATAATGACCGGCAGCCATTTTTTCAGAAACCAGTCTGGCAACGGCCACTGGTATTCCTGCAGAGGATATAGTGAAAAAAAGCAGGTAAAACTGATTGGGAACCGCATAGATTCCCATGCCTTCAGCTCCCAGCATTCTAGCTAGGGGTATGCGGTAGACTGCTCCCAGCACGCGAATCAATATACTGGCAAAAGTCAGAATCAATGCCCCTTTTATTATTGTATGCTTAGTCAGAATTTTACCGGTCAATGTCAGTCACCCTTTTTAGGCCCAGGGCCTCTAAAATCCAAGCCCACGCCAAAGCGTGGGCTATGTAGTAATGGCTTTTAGATTGTTAATCTCCCGGCTCATCCTCACCTGATGGGGAATTATCGATTCTTCTGAGAGGAGTTACCTTATTTCTTCTGCCAAGGCGCTGGGTAGTTATTTCAGATTCAGTTACCTCCAGATAAAATAATTTGTCAGGGAAGCAAAGGACGGTAACAACGCCACGCTCAGGCTCAGTCAGCCATATCCCTCGAAATTCAAGCATTTCCCCAATCAAATCCACATCTACCTTGCGAGGTCCTTCAAATACTTCCAGCTCCCAACCCTGAATACTTACCACCAGAGTTTTTTGTACCCTTGAATTTTCTTCCATGCTTTCCTCCTGTAGTCTTGGGTCAAATGAATATATCAGCTGCCACTTTTGCCCCTCATGCTGGTAATATTTAATCTCAGCAAGTTAATAAAATCATACATTTTATCATTACGCAATCTATTCTTGGAATTTTCCGGGTTATCCTCTAGGTGAGTGATGAGAACATCCATAGCCAGTTTTTTATCATCTAGAGTTTCCATTATTTCCATTTTGCCCCACAGTACAACTGAAGAAAAGGGATGCTTGCATTTATTCTGGATATAGCCCTTGTCAACAATAACAGTAGCACATACAGTGGGATTATCTTCCATTATATCAATTTTCAAACCCTTAGGTGCAGAGTGAAAACACAGGGAATTGTTGGCTTCATCATAACCATAGTTTAGGGTAACAACATAGGGCTCATTATTTTTACACATGGCAATGGTTGTGTATTTTCCGGTTCTGAGAATTTCCTTGATTTCTTCTTGATCAGTAATTTCACGGTCCATTTTGTTCATGTGATATTTATTCAAATATCGGACACCTCACTGATTTATATTGCTTACTGCAATCATAATATCAAATTGTCAAAGGGAAAGAAATAGTTTATTGCCGGATATAACTGATTGAAATAATAAAAGTATAGAGGAGCAAAGGTATGGTATGTAGAAATAATCCGGGATATTAATGATTCCCGGGAGAAATTACTTTGGATGCAATTTATGGATATCTTGAAAGAATAAGCTACTATAACGAAGAAAGCCAATTTACAGTTGCTAAGATAAGGGAAAAAGGCAAAAAAGAGCTTACCACCATTGTCGGCTGCTTTTCCGGGATAAATCCCGGTGAATCCCTTCGTCTGCACGGTAAATGGGTATTCAATAATAAATTTGGCGAGCAGTTTCAGGTGGAGAGATTTGAAACTGTTGTCCCGGCTACTGTAAATGGAATAGAAAAATATCTTGGCTCAGGACTGATAAAAGGCATTGGTCCTGTTATGGCAAAACGGATTGTAAAGATTTTTGGGTTGGAAACTATGGAGATTATTGAAAACAGGCCTGAAGAATTGTCTAAGGTAGAAGGCATAGGCTCAAAAAGGATAGCTATGATTGCACAGGCCTGGTCAGAGCAAAAAGAGATTAAGGAAATTATGATATTTCTTCAGGGCCACGGGGTAAGTGCCAGCTATTCCTCAAAAATATACAAAAAATATCAGGATAAATCGATTGAAATTGTCAGCAACAATCCCTATGTCTTGGCGGCAGATATCAGTGGTATTGGTTTTGTCACTGCAGACAAAATTGCCCAAAGCCTGGGCTTTGATTCCGGATCTGTTGTCAGAGCCAAGGAAGGAATAATATACACTCTTACTGAGCTAATGAGTGGCGGTCATGTGTATATTCCGGAGGAAGAGCTGGTGGACAAGTCCTGTGAGCTGTTAAATATCCAAAGAGACATTGTTGTGGAGGCCTTGTCAGGACTGGTTCAGGACAAGCGGATAATAATAGAGGATTTGATCTCCGGCAAAAAAGCAGTTTACCTGCCGCCTTTTTATATTGCTGAAATAAATTTGGCCCGGGATTTGATAAAATTAAACAGTGAGCCGGTTTCCTTTTCTCTGACCGGAGCTGAAAAAATATTAGACCAGGTTGAAAGCAGCTTAGGTATTACCCTAGCAAGCAATCAAAGAGATGCAGTTACTCTCGCTTTGCAGAACAAGACCCTGGTAATAACCGGTGGTCCCGGTACTGGCAAGACAACAATAATCAAAGCAATAGTAAAAATATTTCAAAACATCGGCAAAAAGGTTCTACTGGCGGCACCCACAGGTCGGGCGGCAAAGAGAATGCAGGAGGCCACCGGCTGGGAAGCAAAAACTATTCACCGAATGCTGGAGTTCAGTTACCAGGGTGGGGGTTTTCAGAGAAACCGGGATCTTCCTCTGGATGGGGACGTAGTAATTATTGATGAGGTCTCGATGATTGATACCCTTCTTATGTATCACCTGATAAAGGCGATTCCCAGCCATAGCTCCTTGATTCTTGTTGGCGATATAAATCAGCTGCCTTCGGTGGGACCGGGAAATATTCTGTCAGATATTATTGATTCTAAAAGAATCAAGGTAGTTACCTTAGTTGAAATATTCAGGCAGGCAGCAGAAAGCAGAATTATTATCAATGCCCACCGGATTATTAAGGGGGAGCTTCCGGATTTGATGCCTGCCAAGGATGGTCGGGATCCCGATTTTTATTTTGTGCCTGAGGAAGATCCGGAAAAGGCAGTGGAAAAAATAGTTGCCTTATGCACCCAGCGGATTCCAAGACATTTTGGCTTTCATCCGGTGGAGGATATTCAGGTTTTGACCCCAATGCACAGAGGACAAGTGGGGGTGACAAATCTGAATATTATGCTGCAGGAAAGATTGAACCCTGAAAGCCCGGGGCTTGAGAGAGGTTACCGGGGCTTTAAAATCAAAGATAAGGTAATGCAGACAATAAATAATTATGACAAGGATGTATATAATGGAGATATTGG
>JAAXTT010000169.1 GCA_013336365.1 Peptococcaceae bacterium | reverse complement strand
CTATGAAAAACCCTGGCTTCATAGTTTTTGAAGGTATAGATAGTGCCGGTAAATCCACTCAGGTAAATATGTTGGACAAGGCCTTGTCCAAGCAGGGATTTAATGTTGTCTTGACCAGAGATCCCGGAGGAACAGAGGTTGGAGAAGGCCTGAGAGATATTTTACTCTGGAGCAGTCAGATTATCGACCCTAAAACTGAAGCCTTTCTATATGCAGGTGCTAGGTCACAGCTTGTTGCGGAAGTGATAACTCCCGCCTTGAGAGCAGGTAAAATTGTAATTTCAGACCGCTTTTCAGACTCAACCTTTGCCTATCAGGGTGCCGGGAGAGGTATGGATTTTGAGTTTTTGGAGCTGATAAATATTAATGCCTGCCAGGGAGTAGTTCCTGATTTAACAGTTTTATTAGATATTGATCCGGAGAAAAGCAAGGTAAGAAGGGACAGGCCGGAGGATCGCATGGAGAAAGAAGGTCATGAGTTTTTGAAGAGGGTAAGACATGGTTATCTAGCCAGAGCGGATAAAAATCGACAAGGTTATTTGATATTGGATGGATCATTGTCAAGGGATAAGATTTTTGAGCTAATTCTAGAAAATGTTCAGGAACATTTATTTTCTGAAAGGATAAATCCTTAGGTACCGGAGGAAAGCCAGTGATTTTATTCAAAGATATTATTGGTCAGGGGGAAACAATAAGAACTCTTAGGGGTGCTATAGAGGCTCAAAGGGTTGCTCATGCCCACATTTTTTCCGGTCCCAAAGGGGTGGGTAAAATGACAACAGCTCTTGCTTTTGCAAGAGCATTGCTTTGCCTTTCCCCTATTGAATTTGATGGTTGTGGGAAATGCAACAATTGTCAAAGGGTTGAACTGGGCAGTCATCCGGAATTGATGATTATAAAACCTAAGGGCACATCAGTTAAGCTACTTCAGATTAGAGATATGTCTTCCGGACTGCAGTTTGGTCCTAAAGAGGGAACTTGGGCTGTAAGGATTATTGATGATGCAGACACAATGACTCCTGAAGCGGCAAATTCATTACTGAGAATATTGGAAGAGCCTTTGCCGGGAGTGGTCTTTATTTTACTGACCAGCAGACCACAGGCAGTTTTGCCGACAGTTCTGTCCCGCTGTCAGCAACAACATTTCCAGTCACTTTCCAGGCAACAGCTGATTAAATTATTAGAGGCAAGCAATAATTATTTGCCGAAGGATATTCTAAAAGTATCCTTTTTGGCCGGTGGAAGTCCGGGTGTTGCTCAAGCCTTATTAGAAAAGGATTTGCTAATCAGAGACCAGGCCATTTCTCTTACCGGAAGTCTGGCAGTAGCCAGTATTAATGAGGTTCTTTTTCTAGCCGAAGAATATTCTTCAACCAAGGAAGGTTTGTTGCTGATTTCAGATATGATGATTCTATGGTTCCGGGATATATTGTTGTATAATGAAACAGGCAATGCAAGTTTGTTGGTCAATAATGACAAGTCAGAAGAAATAAAAGCACTGACTGAATTTTATTCTGCCGGCTGGCTGATGACAAATATTGAAACCTTAGAGAGGGCTAAAAGTTCATTAGCAGCAAGTGCAAATATCCAGTTGGCTGCCGAGTCGCTTTTTTTAATGCTGGCTGGTTTTGATTCGGTTAATAATTGGCAGAGGGGGTAAAAAATGCTTTCAAATGTTGTTGGAATAAGATTCAAGAAAGCTGGAAAGATATATTATTTTGATCCCGGTGATATTGCTTTAAGAATCGGGGACGAGGCAGTGGTGGAGACCGCCAGAGGAATTGAGTACGGTTCCGTAGTGGTTGGTCCGGTGAGTATCGCAGAGGAAGAGGTTGTGGCACCACTAAAAAATGTTTTGCGTAAGCTTACCGAGGATGATCGGCAACAGATTCAAGCAAATCTTGAAAAAGAAGTCCGGGCGTTTCAGGTTGGGATTGAGAAAATTTCAGAGCACGGCTTGCCTATGAAGCTTGTTGAGGTTGAGCAAACCTTTGATGGCAATAAAATTATTTTTTATTTTACTGCTGACGGCAGAATAGATTTCAGAGAACTGGTAAAGGATTTAGCTGCGGTTTTCAGAACCCGAATTGAGCTTCGACAAATCGGAGTAAGGGATGAAGCCAAAATGATGGGAGGTCTCGGCTGTTGTGGCCGGGAGCTTTGCTGTTCAACCTGGCTGGCTGATTTTGCCTCAGTTTCAATAAGAATGGCCAAGGACCAAAATCTTTCTCTTAATCCAACCAAGATATCAGGGGTATGTGGTCGATTGATGTGCTGCCTGAAGTATGAAAACGACACCTATGAGTTAGCAAGAGCCGAATTTCCTGATGTTGGGAGCTCAGTGAGCTGTTCCCAAGGAGAAGGCAGGGTAATGGGGATAAATATTTTCAAAAAGACAGTAACCATTGAGCTTAAGGAAACTAAAGTATTTATTGAATGCCCGGTGGATGAAATTGTCTGCAAGGGAGTGAAAAAAGACAGTGACTTACCCGTTGGTTCGAATGATCAGGGAGATGGAAGCAAAAATCCAGGATGTCAGTGCGGACCTTGTGAAATTCAAAAGGTTTGTTCACCTTCTGGAGGAGGAGAATGCCCGACTAAAGAGTGAGCTTGCTAGACATCTTGTTGTAAATAATTGTGATGCTCAAAATATTGATCCGGTAAGTTCGGACAGCCTGGATAGTCTGATCAATCTGTATGATCGAGGTTTTCATGTTTGTCCCATGTATTTTGGAGGATTGCGTCAGGAGGACTGCCTTTTTTGTTCTGCTTTGATTCATAAGGCCGGTGAGGTATCAAATGAGTGATAAGGGCATTCTTTATCTTTGTGCTACCCCTATAGGCAATTTGGAGGACATAACTCTGAGAGCACTAAGGGTTCTTAAAGAGGTTAATCTGGTAGCCGCAGAGGATACCCGAAGAACAAGGAAGCTATTCAGCCATTATGATATCCATACACCATTAACCAGTTATCATGATCACAACAGTTCTGGAAAGGGTCAGTATCTAATATCCCAGCTGTTGGAAGGGAAAAATCTGGCCTTGGTTACTGATGCCGGTCTACCCGGAATTTCCGATCCCGGTGAGGAAATTACCTTGCTGGCACTTGCCTCCGGTATCAGGGTGGTGCCGATTCCCGGTCCCAGTGCATCCTTGTCTGCATTGATAGT
>JAAXTT010000004.1 GCA_013336365.1 Peptococcaceae bacterium | reverse complement strand
TAAAAATTCTTACGCTATAATGGTGTTTGAGACTATTAGATTTTTGGGATAGGAGAATTATGTCAAAAATAAAGCTGATAGCGACCTCTGCATTTGGCCTGGAGGCAGTGGTTGCCAGAGAAGTTAGAGAACTAGGCTTTGAAGATGTTGAAGTGGAAAATGGCAAGGTTACCTTTTCAGCTGAGCCTGAAGGAATATGCAGGGCAAATTTATGGCTGAGAACTGCAGACCGGGTTTTGTTGAAGGTCGGACAATTCAAAGCGGAATCCTTTGAGGCACTTTTTGAAGGTACAAAATCTTTGCCTTGGCCGGACTGGATAACAGAGGATGGGAATTTTCCGGTAACCGGAAAATCAATAAACTCAAAGCTTTTTAGTGTTCCGGACTGTCAGGCAATTGTTAAAAAAGCAATTGTTGAAAAAATGAAAACCTGTTATCGAAAGGATTGGTTTTCAGAAAGCGGTCCCAGATTTAAAGTTGAGGTTGCATTACTGAAGGATATTGCAACTCTAACTATTGATACCAGTGGTGCCGGTCTTCATAAACGGGGCTATCGGAAGCTTGGCAGTGAAGCACCTTTGAGAGAAACCCTGGCAGCTGCTTTGATTCTCCTAAGCAGATGGACAAGTCAGCGAGTTCTTATCGATCCCTTTTGCGGCTCCGGAACTATTCCAATTGAGGCTGCACTGATAGGTTTATCAATAGCTCCAGGCATCAATAGGGGATTTGATGCGGAGAACTGGCCATCAATTCCCGTTCAGCAATGGGATAAAACCAGAGAAGAGGCCAGGGACCTTATTGATTTTCAGCAAACCATCAATATCCAAGGCTATGATATTGATAGTAAGGTGCTGAGTTTGGCTCGCTATCATGCTTCCCAGGCTGGGGTCAGTGATTATGTTACCTTCCAGGAGAGATCCTTGGATCAGCTTTCTTCTCGCTATAAATATGGCTATATTGTATGCAATCCTCCATATGGAGTCAGAATAGGAGAACAGGAGGAGGTAGACATTCTTTATCGGGAAATGGGTAATAAATTCAAGAAAATGGAAACTTGGTCATATTATGTACTAACCTCACATCCGGAATTTGAAAGACTGTTTGGAGAAAAAGCAGACAAAAAACGAAAGCTATATAATGGCAAGATATTATGTAATTTATTTCAGTATTTTGGACCCAGGCCTCCCAGAAGAGACTCTATGGTTGAGTCAATAACTTTGGAGAAAAGGGAATCAGATGATCAAAGACCGGGAAATAAAAACCACAGAGATTGAAACCTTAAAAAGACACACTCTGCTGGTTGCAATGTCTGCGTCATTTCTTACCCCATTCGTGGGAAGTGGAATTAATTTAGCAATTCCGAATATTGGGCAAGAGTATAATGCGTCTACTTTGCTTCTAAGCTGGGTGGTTACCGGTTATCTTTTATCCTCAGCAACATTTTTACTGCCCTTTGGAAGGCTGGCGGATATTATCGGCAGAAGGAGGGTTTTTCTAAGCGGTCTTCTGATTTTTTTCATTTCCTCGTTGCTTTCAGGATTATCTTGGTCTATAGGGGCACTGGTTTTTTTTAGAATTATCCAGGGTATTGGCAGCTCAATGATTTTTGGAACCAGCATGGCTATATTGACCTCAGTTTTTCCACCTCAGGAAAGAGGAAGGGTTTTGGGTTTAAATACTGCTGTGGTATATATGGGTCTGTCTTTAGGACCTGTCCTTGGTGGTTGGATGAATTTCAGAATGGGCTGGCAATCGATTTTTTATTTTGTTGCTATTCTGAGCTTTGTTGCATTAATTTTTGCCTATTTAAAAATGAAGGGTGAATGGTACGGTGCAAAAGGGGAGAAATTTGATTATCCCGGCTCTTTCCTTTACTCTGCAGGGATAATTTTATTTATGTATGGAATTTCTTCTCTTTCCCTAATGGCTTGGGCAAAATACCTAATATTTATCGGAATAATAACTCTAGTTATCTTTGTGCTTTATGAAAAAACCACCCGGTATCCAATTTTGGATATTAATCTATTCAGTCAAAACATTTCCTTTGCCTTCTCCAATTTAGCCGCCTTGATAAACTACAGCGCTACCTTTGCAGTGGGATTTATAATGTCAATTTATTTGCAAATAGTTGCAGGGTACAATTCTCAGACTGCCGGGCTGATAATGCTGATTCAACCGGTGATAATGGCTCTCCTTTCTCCCTATACAGGGAGGCTTTCTGATAGGGTAGAGCCAAGAATAATTGCCTCTTTTGGTATGATTATTACTGCATTTGGGCTTCTGTTTTTCTGCTGGATAAGTAAAGAGATGGCAATCTGGTCGGTTGTTTCAATATTGGCTTTATTGGGGATGGGTTTTGCACTTTTTTCCTCCCCAAATACCAATGCGGTTATGGGATCGGTAGATAAAAGACATTATGGTGTTGCCTCCTCAACTCTTGGCACGATGAGATTGACTGGTCAAGCTATAAGCATGGCAATGGTGACCTTGATTATTGCTTCTTATTTGGGGAACTCTGCACTTAATTCAACCTATACCGATTTGTTAGTGAAAAGCTTCAGAACTATTTTTATAATTTTTACAGTAATTTCAATCCTAGGATTTTTTGCTTCCCTAGCTAGGGGGAATATAAGGGAAAAACAAAAGTTATAGATAGAAATAACATAATCTTGCAGGACAGATACCTTTTGAGCTATAATCAAGGTAGGTCAAATTAATTATTAAGCAGGTAGACTATTTAATACATTAATTTAAAATATTGCCTAGGAAGAATTTTCAGGAGGTGTTTGGCTATCAATACAATCAAGGTTTGGATGCTTATGGGCATTATGACAGTTCTATTAGTCATGATGGGTAATGCTATTGGAGGAAACTCCGGGGGTCTGTTCTTTTTGTTGATTGCAGTTTTTATGAATTTCATTGGTTATTTTTACAGTGATAAAATTGCGATCAAAATGACTAGATCATATCCTGTTTCTGAGGCACAGTCTCCTGAGCTTTATGATATTGTAAGGAAGCTAGCTCAAAATGCGGGTATTCCCATGCCGAGGCTCTTCGTGACCCCTTCAGAACAGCCAAACGCTTTTGCAACCGGACGAAATCCGGCTAATTCAGCAATTGCTGTTACTGAAGGCTTAATGAGGATACTAAGCAGGTCAGAGGTTGAGGGTGTGTTGGCTCATGAGCTGGGTCATATTAAAAATAGGGATGTATTATTAGGAACGATTGCCGCATCATTGGCAGGGGCAATATCGATGATTGGAAATGTTCTCCAGTGGGGTGCCATCTTAGGAGTTGGCAGGGATGATGAAGAGGGAAGCTCGGGTTTGATTGGTGGTCTCATTATGGCTATTGTATTTCCAATAGCCGCAATGATTATTCAAATGGCTATATCTCGTTCACGGGAATACAAGGCAGATTATACCGGGGCACAAATTGCCGGGTCTTCAGCCGGTTTGGCAAATGCGCTGTTAAAGCTGGAATCTTCAGCTAAACACATCCCCATGGCTGTAAATCCGTCGGCCTCCCATCTTTTTATTGTCAATCCTTTGTCAGGGGCGTCTATGGCAAAACTTTTCAGCACTCATCCTCCAATTCAGGAGAGGATTGCGAGACTTAAAGAAATACGGTTTTAGAGGGATGATAGGGAGTGATTTTTATGTCAAAGGGAATAATGAAGAATATTGAGTTTTCCAAGGTCCTGAATTTAGGAGAGTTGGTAATATATCAAGAAGGACAAGTAGTCAGCAGAACCATAGCCCAGTTTCCTACTGTCAGTATTACCCTATTTGCATTGGCTCAGGGAGAGGGGATAAGTGCTCACTCTGCTCCGGGGGATGCTCTGGTTCAGATTCTTGATGGGGAGGCAGAGGTAACCATTGATGACAAGGTTATAACTGTTAAGTCTGGAGAAAGTGTAGTTATGCCTGCAAACATACCCCATGGACTGGAAGCAAGGTCAGCCTTTAAAATGTTGCTTACAGTTGTGAAAACAGGTGGTAGCAAATAGTAACCGGGGTTACTGTTAATTGTTGGGGTAAAGTCCACTGATGGAGATTAAATTGTTTCTGATTAGGTGCTGGCACATTTTAAGTGTCAGCACCTTCCTTTTAAGTAACTAACCATTGCTTTATATTATGCCCTTTCCTTGATTTTGTTTTTAGTGATATTATAAGGTTGTATATTAAGATATGAATCCATGTTTACTTAAATTCAGTATATTTGGGGGTGATTTAAATTGACCGAAGAGAAATCTCCACATGTCCTTAGCGGTACCTTTTTGAGTGAGGAAGATAATTTTAGACGAACATTGCTAAGTGTAAGTGATGCTGTTTACTTAACTGATAAAGAACGCCAGATTATTTTTTGGAATAAAGCCTGTGAAATAATAACAGGCTACAGTGCCTCAGAGGTTCTTGGCAGACGATGCTCTGACAATATTTTAAACCATGTAGATATGGAAGGAAGACCTCTTTGCAACAGTGATCTATGTCCTCTATATCAATCGATTACCACGGGGATCTCCAGCAGTAAACCAATGGTTCTTATGGCCTTGCGTAAGGATAAATCCAGGCTTGCAGTTGAGGTCAGTGTTGCCCCCCTATTTGATGGAGAGGGTAATATTGAAGGAGGCGTGGAGGTCTTCAGAGATATTACTGAGAAACAGCAGTTGTCAGAGAAAAAGGCTCAATTTCTGTCAAGTATATCCCATGAATTAAAAGGACCTATAACCATAATTCAAGGTTTTCTGGAATTGATTCTGTCCGGAAGCACCGGAGAAACAAATACGCTGCAAAATGATTTTCTTACCAGTGCCTACAAGGAGGGTCAGCGTTTTCAAAAAATTCTTGATGATTTGTCAGATTTGGCACGCTTTGAATCAACTGAATTTTCTTTTACTTTCGAACCGGTGGATATTTCTGAGTTGCTAATGGCTTTGAATGAAAGGAATATTGGTGAAGCAACAAGAAAAGGACTGAAAATCGAAATGAAGGTTGAGGAAGGTATATTTGTTTTAGGAGACTGGAATAGGCTTTACCAAGCATTTTATAATATCGTTTCTAATGCAATTAAATATACTGAAAAGGGCAGAGTATTTTTATCTGCAAAGAAACTGAAGGATACAGTTTTAATTGAGATAGAGGACACAGGTATTGGCATATCGGATAAAGATTTGCCTATGATTTTTGAAATGTTTTACCGTGTAGATAGTGAGGTTGGTAAAAAGGTGGGTGGGACAGGAATCGGTCTTTCTATAGTAGAAAAAATTATCCAGCGACATCATGGTTTCATAGAGGTTAGAAGCGAACCGGGGATTGGAAGTAAATTTATAATAAGGCTGCCAATTTTGGCTGACAATTAACAAAGATTTTTAATTCTTCCCAGAGATATTGTTTACTCTTGGCTGGAGTGATAAAATGTAGTCAATGAAATATTTCAAGGAGGTGATACCTATGTTGAGAAAGCAGTGGATGCTGAGAGCGGTTGCACATTGCAAAGAAGGTTGTTCTAGATAGTCCTGGGCATGACGAGAAACTGTCTGCAATTATAGGAAAGCGAGGTCTGTAAAGACCTCGCTTTCCTGTTATCTTGATTTTTAAAATAAATTCAAACAATATCATTTTAAGCTGGGACATGCTAAAATTATACTCATTATACCCGAGATTTCAGGGGTGCTGTTAAATGTATGAAGCTAGAATAGTAATAGCTGACAATGATCCTTGGTTCAGGAAGGTTCTTAAGGATTTATTGCGCCAAACGGACTATTTGCTGATTGGTGAAGTGTCTGATGCGGCCAGTGCCTTGCAGACTATTTTTCAGACTGAACCTGAAGTTGTCATTGTTGATCCTTTCCTGCCCGGAGGAGAGGGAATTGATCTAACCTCAATAATTGATGAGCACAGAATTGCACCTATTGTGGCTATAGCCGACCCCGGAATTAGGTCTTTGGAAGAATACGCAAATCTTCCGGGGGTTTATGGAATTATTTTAAAGCCATTGATTGAGTCTTCACTTGAGCCGGTCATAGAGTCTGCCCTGGCTAATTTTAAACGATTGATGAAAAGTGAAAAAGAATTAATTGCTTTGCGCAGAGATTTGGAAAACCGAAAAATCATTGAAAAGGCAAAGGGCCTATTGATGGATAAAAATACCCTTTCAGAAAAAGATGCCTATAAAATGATGCAAAGGATAAGTATGGACAAATGTATTCCCTTGGCCAAGGTTGCCCGGACAATAATTTTGCGATATGGTCAGCAATAAAACAAAAAAATAACATTGTATACAGTATTCATGAATTAATGGGATTGATTATATTTAAAAATATGATAGAATATGCTTGTTGTTTAGGGCGACGCTGTCCTGCCGGGCTTTTTATAAGCCTGTGCAGGTTTTTTGTTTTTTAGGATAAAAGCCTGTGACATATAATAATCACAGTTGCTTTGAGGAGGAGTAGCGGTTTGGGAACCTTCAGCAAAGAGGATATCTGGGAGAGAGTTGACGAGCAGGATGTTAAATTTATTAGGTTGCAATTTACCAGCATACAAGGTTTGCTGAAGAATATAGCGGTTACTGTCGATGAGCTACAGGGGGCACTTGAAGGTAAAATTATGCTTGACAGCTCTGTTATAGAGGGGTTTGACAGCAACAGAGAAGAGGATATATATCTGGTTCCTGATCCGAAAACTTTTGGGGTATTTCCCTGGAGACCAAGAGAGGGTGCTGTTGCCAGGCTGATTTGTGATACTAGGGATTTCTCCGGCGAGCCCTTTGCCGGGTGTCCAAGAGTGGCTTTAAAAAAGGTTTTGGCAGGGTATAGCACTCTTGGTATTCAGCCTAAGCTGGCAGCTGGAATTGAATTTTATCTTTTCCATCTGGATGAGCAGGGTCGACCACTACTTAATACCCATGATCTGGCCGGCTATTGTGACCTTACACCGGTGGATCGGGGTGAAAATGCCCGTAGAGATATGGTTTTAACCTTGCAGGAAATGGGTTTTGATATTTCCACATCTTTCCATGACATTGGTCCCGGTCAGCATGAGATTTTTTTAAAGGCTGATTCAGCTTTAAATATGGCAGACAATATTGCCACCTATAAATTTGTTGTCAGGACTATCGCTCAAAGGCATGGTCTCCATGCCTCATTTATGCCTCAGCCATTAGATGGTCACAACGGATCAGGATTGAATCTTCATCTTTCTTTATTTAGAGATGGGATAAATATTTTTGATGGTCCGGGTGGAGATTATGACCTGTCCAAAACTGCTCATGAGTACATGGCAGGAATAATACATCATGCCAAAGGAATTACAGCCTTGGCAAATCCTGTTATCAATAGCTATAAGCGGCTTATATCAGGTGAAACAAAAATGTTTTTGGCCGCCTGGTCCTGTCAAAACAGAAGAACAATGATTCGAGTTCCTGAAGAACGGGGAGAAGAAACCAGAATAATCCTTAGGAGTCCTGATCCTGCATGCAATCCTTATCTGACCATTGCTGGGTTTCTATCTGCTGGACTTGCCGGAGTTGAAGGAAAATTACCTACCTCCAAGCCCTTGGATTTTCATAACAGTGAAGACATTGTCCTGAAAATAGCTGCAGATAGTTTGGAGTTGCCGGGAAGTCTTGATCTGTCGTTAGCACATTTGTCTGGTGATCCAGTTATCAGGGATGCTGTGGGGGATAGAATTTATCAAAGCTTTAAAAGTCTCAAGGATAATGAGTGGAATAGATATAAATCCAAGGTCCATCAGTGGGAAATCGATGAATATCTGGTAAATTATTAAAGTTTTGGAATAAGCCCTTCAGGCATTCCATATTATAAATTATTTTATATTTTAGGAGGATGAAACAATGTCTTATAGTAAAGGTATTAATGCGACTGCTGCAACTATGACCAGGGCACGTACAGGAAATAATGTCTGTCCCTTTAGTGGAATGTGCGTAACTTGTCTTGATGGTTGTACAGGAATGTGTGAGGTAGGGAAATCTGCAGTTCGTATGAAAGAGGTTTTATATCCGGGACCATTTGGTAAGATTACTGCTGCTTCTGAAAAGGATTATCCGGTAGATTACTCCCATTTTAATATTATGGGAACTGCAGTGGGTGCAATAGGCATTGAAGCTGATTCAGACAAGGCAATCTTCCCTGCGGTAGATATTTCCACTGCAGTAGGGTCAAGAGGTCAAATTAAAATGGACTTTCCAGTGGTAGTTGCAGCCATGGGATCTACTAATGTAGCTGCTGATAACTGGGACCATTTAGCAGCCGGTGTGGCTATTTCAGGTGCAGGCATAGCTATAGGGGAAAATGTTTGTGCAATGGACCCCAATGTAGAAATAAAGAATGGCAAAGTGGTTCATTCGCCACATTTGGCAAGCAGAGTAAAGGATTTCCAGGATTGGTACAATGGTAAAGGATTTATCGCCGTACAGGCCAATGTAGAGGATACAAACCTGGGAGTCCAGGAATATGCTCTTGAAAAGCTTGGTGTTGACACAGTTGAATTAAAGTGGGGACAGGGAGCAAAGGATATCGGCGGAGAAGTTAAGTTGAATTCTCTGGAGAGAGCTTTGCAGCTCAAGTCCCGTGGATATATTGTTCTGCCCAATCCTGAGGATCCAAAGGTTCAGCAGGCCTACAAAGCAGGAGCCTTCAAGGAGTTTGAGCGTCATTCCCGGGTGGGTATGGTTGAGTATGAGTCTTTCATGAAGAGAGTTGAAGTACTCCGCGATGCAGGTGCAAAGAATGTTTTCCTTAAAACAGGTGCATATAGACCGGCAGACCTTGCCAGGGCGGTAAAATATGCTTCTGATGCCAAGCTTGACCTTCTTACCGTTGATGGTGCAGGTGGTGGTACAGGAATGAGCCCTTGGAGAATGATGAACGAGTGGGGAATTCCTACTGTATATATTCAGGCGCTTTTAGTTAGATATTTGGATCGTCTGGCAGCAAAGGGTGCCTATGTTCCTCCTGTAGCTATTGCCGGTGGATTAACCTTGGAAGATCATATGTTTAAAGGCCTTGCAATGGGTGCACCTTATATCAAGTGTATTGGTATGGCCCGTTCACCTCTGACAGCAGCAATGGTTGGTAAGAATGTGGCAGCAGCTATTAAGTCCGGCAATGTACCAAATGATTATAAAAAATATGGTGAGTCTATGGAGCAGGTTTTTGTGGCTTCCAGTGAATTAAGAGAAAAATTAGGTTCTGTTGATTTTGAGCGTCTTCCTGTAGGTGCTATCGGAGTATATTCATATTTCGAGCGTCTTGCCCAGGGTCTTCGTCAATTTATGTGTGGTGCCAGAAAGTTTGGTCTGGAGCACATAACCAGGGATGATTTGGTATCATTAACCAGAGAGGCTTCAGATATTTCTGGAATCAGATATATCATGGATTCTGATTCAGAGGAAGTCGATGAAATTTTAGGATAATTTTGAGATACAACCTGTTTTTTGGGGTTCTCAGCTAATTATTGACTGAAAACCACTGCTGGCGGGGAAATAGTTTTCTGATAAGGAGCCGACATTTTTAAATGTCGGCTCCTCTTTTTTGTAGAATTTTTATTTTGAACTGCCGATAAATATTATTTAGTGGGTTATCATTCCAGATAAACAAGAAATAGAGTATATTTATATGGTGGAGAAAGAAATAATTAGTGTTTTTTCAGAATGCCGATAGATTATTACAGTGTGATATTTATGGAGGAAGGCAATATGTCCGGAGAAACCATTGTACTGGTTGAGCGTGATCTATCCTGGAGAAAAAAAATAAAATCGATGATTTCCAAAGCTGGTTACAAGGTGATTGCGACCTCTGGTGATGGAATATCTGCACTTAAAACTATCCGAATCAGGCAACCTGATTTGGTGGTTTTAGATGTGGAATTTCCGGGTATAGATGGCGTGGATGTTGCAAAAATAATTTGCCAGGATAATATTGCCCCGGTAGTTGCGTTAACTTCATCCAGATCAGTACAGCTTATGCAAAAGGCTAAGGAGGCTAGGGTGGCTGCTTTATTAAATAAGCCGGTAGATGAAGGAGATTTGTTGTTTTCTATTGAGCTTGCCCTTGCCAACTTTCAAGATAAAATAAGTATGCAGTCTAAGATAAGGGAACTAAAGGATGCAATTTCTGAAAGAAAGTTTATTGAAAAGGCCAAGGGAATATTAATGGAAACCCTTGGATGCAGTGAAAAAGAAGCTTTTAAAAAAATTCAAAAACAAAGTATGAACAATAGAATATCCATGGAACAGGTTGCAAAAGCCGTAATCATGATGGAAAAACTAAAGGGCTCTTAAGGGAAGGGAAAATTATCCCAAAACTGAAAAAAACACTTTATTTTGTCGGATTTTGTGCTATACTGTTTTGAACTGATATACATTCATTACAAAGAGGTTTTGTGTGTATATAGGGCAATGAGGCCTAGGCAGATGTGAAATTTATGTTTCTGTCTTATTAGGGCTCTTTTTTATTATTATAAAATGTGAGGTGTAATTATCTTGAATCAGTTGACTAAAAACGATGTGCTTGAATTAGCCAAGGAAATGGATGTTAAGTTTATCCGATTGCAATTTACTGATATTTTTGGAGTTTTAAAAAACGTTGCCATAACAATTGAGCAACTTGACAAAGCACTTGATGGAGAATTAATGTTTGACGGTTCCTCTATCGATGGTTTTGCCCGAATTGAAGAATCAGATATGATTCTTCACCCGGATCCTGCAACCTTTGTTGTATTTCCATGGAAGCCGAGAGAGGGCGCTGTAGCCAGAATGATTTGTGACATATACAATCCGGATGGAACTCCCTTTGAGGGTGATCCGCGGTATATTCTCAAAAAGGTGACCGACGAGGCAAAGGCCCTTGGATATACCTTTAATGTAGGTCCTGAGGCAGAGTTCTTTCTTTTTATGATGGATTCAGAGGGTGAGCCTACAACCATAACTCATGATCGGGCGGGTTATTTTGATTTGACCCCTATTGATATGGGAGAGGATGCCCGCAGGGACATGGTGATAACTCTTCAGCAAATGGGTTTTGAAATTGAAGCTTCTCACCATGAGGTAGCCCCCGGTCAGCATGAAATAGATTTTAAGTATTCTGATGCTGTAGATATAGCAGATAAGGTAGTAACCTTTAAGTTTGTTGTCAGAACCATAGCACAAAGGCATGGATTGCATGCAACCTTTATGCCTAAACCAATTTTCGGCATAGCCGGTTCAGGGATGCACCTCAATCAATCCTTGATGAAGGATGGGGAGAACGCGTTCTATAATCCGGATAGCCCAAACCAGCTTAGTGAAGTGGCAATGCACTATATCGGAGGCCTAATGAAGCATATTAGTGCTATTACTGCTATTATCAATCCTAATATCAATTCCTATAAGAGACTGGTATCAGGCTACGAGGCGCCGGTATATGTTGCTTGGTCCAATAGAAACCGCAGTCCATTGATTAGGGTTCCTGCAAAAAGGGGTATATCTACAAGGATTGAATTGCGCAGTCCAGATCCATCATGCAACCCATATGTAGCTCTAGCTGTGTGTCTCAAGGCAGGTCTGGATGGAATAAAAAACAAAATTCAGCCACCGGAGCCATGTGAGAGAAATATATATGAAATGACCGAGCAGGAGCGTAAAGATTTAAACATATTCAATCTTCCCGGGAGCTTGGAGGAGGCTATGGCTGAGCTTCAGAAGAACACATTGATTACCGGTGTTCTTGGGGAGCATTTTATGGAGAGATATGTTGAGGCTAAAACCGATGAGTGGAATCGATATCGTCTTCATGTTCATCCTTGGGAGCTTAATGAGTATTTGACAAAATACTAGAAACAGAATAACTGCTACTTAAAATAAATAATGGTTTCCGGTTTGATTATGTGCCGGGAGATTCAATAGGTTATCAAGCCTGGCTGGTATAATTATTATGATACTTCATAACAATTTATGGCCGGGCTTGTTTTTTCAATTGATGGGAGGCAGCCTTATTATGACAATGAACAAAGTGCCATCTAAGCAGGGCTTGTATGATCCTGCATATGAGCATGATTCCTGCGGAATAGGCCTTGCTGCCAATATTAAGGGGGAAAGGTCAAACAATATTATCAAGCAGGCCCTAAAGATATTGGTAAATTTGGATCATAGGGGAGCCCGGGGTGCAGAAGCTAATACCGGTGATGGTGCCGGTATTCTTATCCAATTACCACATGGGTTTTTCAAAAAAAAAGGTGAGCAGCTTGGAATTACCATTCCTGATAGGGGTGAATATGCCGTTGGGATGCTTTTTCTTCCTCAGGATAGGTGTCTGCGTGAAAAATGTGAGGCATTGCTTGAGCAAATTATCCGGGAGGAAGGTCAGAAGTTACTGGGTTGGAGAGATGTGCCGGTCAATGACCATACCTTGGGGGATACTGCCAAAAAGGCACAACCCTACATTCGACAGATTTTTATCGGCAGAGACCAGGCCTTTGAGGATGAGCTTTCCTTTGAGCGCAAGCTTTATTTAATAAGAAAACGGGCAAAAAGGGAAATTTTAAAGGCATACCAACTGGGAGAAGAGGCATTTTATTTCGCCAGCCTTTCATCTCGCACTATTGTCTATAAAGGAATGCTGACTCCGGAGCAGCTGGGTGATTTTTTTCTGGATCTCAAGGATCTTGATTTGGAATCAGCAGTGGCTTTGGTTCACTCCCGATTTAGTACCAATACATTTCCCAGCTGGGAAAGAGCCCATCCTTATCGCTATATAATCCATAACGGAGAGATAAATACCCTGAGAGGCAACATTAACAAGATGAAGGCCCGCCAGTTTTTATGTCAGTCAGAGTTTTTTCAGGAGGATCTAAGCAAGATTCTTCCGATAATTGATGAAGATGGCAGTGATTCAGGAATTTTTGATAATTGTTTGGAATTTCTTCATTTGGCAGGTCGTTCTCTACCCCATGCAACTATGATGATGATTCCTGAGCCTTGGTCAAATCATGAGAGCATGAGTGACCAAAAAAAGGCCTTTTATGAATATCACAGCTGTTTAATGGAGCCTTGGGATGGTCCGGCAGCTGTAGCCTTTACAGATGGAAGAATTGTAGGTGCTGTTCTTGACAGAAACGGTCTCAGACCCTCCCGATATTATATAACCAAGGATGGTTTGATTATTTTGGCTTCAGAGGTGGGGGTATTGGATATCCCTCCGGAGGATATTGTTTGTAAGGAAAGGCTGAGACCGGGTCGTATGCTTCTGATAGATATGGAAAAGGGCTGCATAATTTCAGATGAGGCACTGAAAAATGATATATCTTCAGAAAAGCCCTATCGTCAATGGCTGGATGAATATCTTACCAATTTGGAAGATTTGCCGGCAGCTTCAGAGATACCGGAGCCGGATCACAGTACAGTTATTTGTCGCCAAAGAGCCTTTGGTTATACCTTTGAAGATATGACCAAGCTGTTGGAGCCAATGGCAAGGAATGCAGTTGAATCAATAGGTTCAATGGGGATTGACTCTTCTCTCGCTGTGCTTTCTGGAAAACCACAGCTTTTATATAATTATTTCAAGCAATTATTTGCTCAGGTAACCAATCCTCCCGTTGATGCTATTCGTGAGGAGAGTATCATGTCCTGGGAGATTAATATTGGCTCCGAGAGAAATTTGATTAATCCCCAGGCTGATTGTTGCAGACAAATAAGGCTTAAAACCCCGATAATAAGTAATGAGGAATTGGCAAAGCTGAAGGAAATAAGATTGTCAGGATTTAAAGCAGGAACTATTCCCATGCTTTTCCCGGTAGATGAGGGTGGTGGCGGACTAGAGGAACATTTAGCAAGGATTTTTCTTGAGGCTGACCAGGCAATTGACTCAGGAGTCAATATCATTATTCTTTCTGATAGAGGAGTAAGTCGGGACAATGCTGCTATTCCAGCCTTATTGGCAGTTTCCGCTCTGAATCATCACTTAATCCGAAAAGGCACAAGGACTAAGGCGAGTATTGTTGTTGAGTCGGGAGAGCCAAGGGAAACCCATCATTTTGCCTTGTTGATTGGATTTGGAGCCAGTGGGGTGAACCCCTATCTTGCTTTAGAATCCCTAGATGAAATGATTAGGGAGGGTTTCATTGAGGATATTGACTTAAAAACAGCACATAATAATTATATAAAGGCAATAACTAAGGGTGTTGTCAAGGTGATGTCAAAAATCGGCATTTCATCAATTCAAAGCTATCAAGGAGCTCAAATCTTTGAAGCAGTGGGTATTAACAATGAGGTAACCGACAAATATTTTACCTGGACAGCGTCCAGGGTTGGAGGTATCGGTCTTAATGAAATAGCTATGGAAGCAGTAATTAGAAATAAAAAGGCTTTTTCTCAATCCTTAAAGGATATTTTGGAGACGGGTTCTTCATATCAGTGGCGCAGTGACGGTGAAGAGCACCTTTATAATCCGGAGACAATTACTGCATTACAGCAGGCCTGTCAAAATGGAGATTATGGGCTATTTAAAAAATATACCGAGTTAGTTAATAAAATCCATAGGTCAGTGACTCTTAGGGGCTTGCTTGATTTCAAGAAGATCGGCAACAGTATACCTATTGATGAAGTAGAATCTGTTGAGTCTATCTGTCGGAGGTTTAAGACAGGAGCTATGTCTTTTGGGTCAATCAGTCAGGAAGCTCATGAATCTATGGCTATTGCAATGAATAGAATAAATGGTAAAAGCAATACCGGAGAAGGCGGAGAGGATACTACAAGGTATTTAATCAACCCGAATGGGGATTCAAAAAGAAGTGCTATAAAGCAGGTTGCTTCAGGTAGATTTGGTGTAGACAGCCAATATTTAACTAATTCTGATGAAATTCAGATTAAAATGGCTCAGGGTGCAAAGCCTGGAGAAGGAGGACAGCTTCCGGGACGAAAGGTTTATCCCTGGGTTGCCAGGGTCAGGGGTACAACAGCCGGTGTAGGTCTGATTTCACCGCCTCCCCATCATGACATATACTCTATCGAGGATTTGGCAGAGCTTATTTATGATTTGAAAAATGCCAATCCCCAAGCAAGAATAAGTGTCAAGCTGGTTTCTGAGGTTGGCGTGGGGACCATAGCTGCCGGTGTGGCTAAAGGGCGGGCGGACGTTGTGCTTATCAGCGGTTATGACGGAGGTACCGGTGCCTCTCCCAACACCAGTATTACACATGCAGGACTGCCCTGGGAGCTTGGTGTTGCTGAAACTCATCAAACTCTTGTCCTGAATAATCTTAGAGATCGAATAGTCATCGAAACAGACGGTAAGCTGATGACCGGTCGGGATGTGGTTATTGCAGCCTTGTTGGGAGCTGAGGAATATGGATTTGCCACAGCACCTCTGGTGGTTCTTGGCTGTGTAATGATGCGGGCATGTAATCTGGATACCTGCCCGGTGGGAATTGCGACTCAAAATCCCGAGCTTCGCAAAAATTATAAAGGCGAGCCCGGGTATATTGTTAATTTTATGCACTATATAGCCCAGGATATGAGAGAAATAATGGCTGAGCTTGGATTTAGAAGCGTAAATGAAATGATTGGGAGAAGTGAATTTTTAGTTCAGAGCGATAGCAAAAATCAGAAGGCAAGGGGACTTGATCTATCAAGGCTAATTTATCAGCCTGAAGTGCCTGAAAGCTACGGCAGGTACTGCCAGGTCAAGCAGGATCACAAGCTGGATCAATCAATGGACAAAGAAACCTTACTGGAAGTTTGCAGGCCTGCACTGGAAAATCTTCAGCAGGTTGTAGCAAAATTTGCATTAAGAAATATTAATCGGTCAGTAGGCACAATTTTGGGCCATGAAATAACAAAAAAATATGGCGGCAAGGGCTTGCCTGATAATACTATCAAGATTAATTTTGATGGAACTGCCGGTCAGAGTTTTGGGGCATTTGTGCCCCAGGGTATTACCATGCTTCTTGAAGGTGATGCCAATGATTATTTCGGAAAGGGCCTTTGTGGTGGAAGACTTGCTGCCTTTCCACCTTTAGCATCTAGGTTTATTCCAGAGAACAATATAATTTTAGGCAATGTGGCATTTTATGGTGCCACTGCTGGGGAAGGCTATATCAGAGGTGTGGCAGGTGAGAGGTTCTGCGTTAGAAACAGTGGCGCAAAGGTAGTGGTGGAAGGTATTGGTGATCATGGCTGTGAATATATGACCGGGGGGAGAGTTGTAATATTAGGTCCTACCGGCAGAAATTTTGCAGCAGGAATGTCAGGTGGGATAGCTTATGTGCTGGATCAGGACAACTCCTTTGTCAACCTTTGTAATCTGAGCATGGTCTTGCTGGAAAAGGTAATTGAGCCGAAGGAAATTGCAGACCTAAAGGATATGCTTGAAAAGCATTACAAATATACCGGAAGTGAAGTAGCCAAAAAAATTCTTGAGAAATGGCAGCTAACCATTGATAAATTTGTTCGGGTTATCCCAAAGGATTATAAACGAATGATTGATGCAATAACACAGGGATTGGCTGCGGGGTTTAAGGAAGAAGACGTTGTGATGATGGCCTTTGAAAAAAACTCTAGAGATATTTCAAGAATTTCTGGCAATTGAGGAGGGAGATATTATGGGAAAGCCCACTGGTTTTATTGATTATAACAGGGTGGATTCTCAGAATCGCAAGCCTTTGGAACGAATCAGGGATTGGGATGAGTTTCATTTAAACTTAACTGATGAAGCTCTTATGATTCAGGCAGCCAGATGCATGGATTGCGGTGTGCCCTTCTGTCATAGCGGTGTTATGATGAACGGTATGGTATCAGGCTGTCCTTGTAACAATCTTATGCCGGAGTTCAATGAACTGGTTTATCGTGGATTATGGAGAGACGCCCTAGGCCGTCTTCTATTGACTAACAGCTTTCCGGAATTTACCGGCAGAGTCTGTCCTGCACCGTGTGAGGGAGCGTGTACTGCCGGACTTGCTACTGAACCTGTATGCATCAAAGAGCTGGAATATTCTATAATAGAAAAAGCCTTTTCAGAGGGCTGGATAACTCCTAACCCGCCTGTTAAAAGAACAGGAAAGAAAGTAGCTGTGGTGGGCTCCGGTCCTTCCGGATTGGCGTGTGCCAATGTTCTTAATCAGGCCGGCCACACAGTAGTGGTTTTTGAAAGGGAGGACAGGTTTGGTGGCTTACTGATGTATGGTATTCCAAATATGAAGCTTAACAAGAAAATTGTTCAGCGAAGAATAGAATTGATGATTGCCGAAGGAGTTAATTTTATAGCCAATACTGAGGTTGGAAGAGATTATTCTGTGGACCGGCTAAAACAAGAGTTTGATGGAGTAGTTCTTTGCGGTGGTGCGACCAAGCCTAGGGACCTGAACATTGAAGGAAGAAAATTGGAAGGAATTCATTTGGCAATGGATTTCCTGAGTTCTAATACGAAAAGTCTTCTGAATTCAGATTTAAAAGATGGAAGGTATATATCAGCTGCCGGAAAGGATGTTTTAATAATTGGTGGAGGCGACACCGGAACTGACTGTGTTGCAACCTCTCTGCGCCACGGCTGTACAAGTATTGTTCAGCTGGAAATTATGCCCAAGCCACCTAGGCAGCGGTCAAAGGATAATCCTTGGCCTCAGTTTCCGAAAGTATACAAGGACGATTATGGTCAGGTTGAAGCAAAGGCCTTATATCGAGAAGATCCTCGCCATTATGGAATTACTGCTAAAAGATTTATTGGAGACGCCAAAGGTCATTTAAAGGGTGTAGAAACCATGGAAGTTGAGTGGATAAAAACGGAAACCGGTAGCTTTTTGCCTAGGGAGGTTTCCGGCTCAGAAAAATTTTGGCCGGCTCAATTGGTTTTACTGGCAATGGGATTTCTTGGTCCTGAGGATCATCTTCTTGAAACACTTTCCATCCAGCGTGATTCTCGTTCCAATGCCAAGTCTGAATTTGGCGATCATTCAACTAACATAACGGGTGTTTTTGTAGCAGGGGATATGCGCAGGGGCCAAAGCTTGGTGGTTTGGGCTATTATGGAGGGACAGCTGGCAGCTAGAGAATGCGGAAAATACCTGGAAAATCTTTGATTGTTGACATGGTTATCGATTGGGTTATTTGATTGGAATGCGTTGCTTAAATACCCGGTTATCCTGTTCCCAGGTTACAGTAAAGGATTCGATTATTTCATCCGGTGAAGATATTTCATTTACAGCTAAGCCCTGATTGTCAAATGCCAATGTTTTTTCTAAGCTGAAAACATCCCTTTTTCTCATTGTTCCGGCTTTAATAACGGGATTTGTTTTTTCTCCAAACAATCTGTCTTTATACCGGGCAGACAAATTTGCTTGGATAGTGGTGTTTTTAAAATATTGATATTCATTATGGGACAGATGTGCATTGTATTTTAGTGTGCTGATGTTTTTACCCTCTGAAGAGTTTTCTATCAGTGACTGCTTATATTCCAAAGTCCAAGGGGAGGGATTTGTTTTTATTGACGAATAGAAAGCAAAAAATACCAGCAGGGTTAAAATTATCATGGAAAAGCGCAGATTCATTTTGGATTCCTCCTCTTGATAATTGTATAACATTTTTATCTCAGAATAACAAATAAAATTATATCAGAATTTATCAGCTCCAATCTTTTTTATGATAAAATAACCGGGTAGTTCTTTTAATCTTTCTATTCAGCAATATAAAGATTATGTTACAATGTTTGATAATAAAGTGGCATATGGGGGAATGAAGCATGAAGCATACTCTTGCTGTTCTTGTACTAAATAAGCCGGGAGTATTGGCAAGAATATCTGGATTGTTGAGCAGGAGAGTTTTTAATATTGAAAGCATAGCAGCCTCTTTAACTGAGGAGCCGGACATAACCAGGATAACAATTGTGGTTCAGGGCGATGACCAAATTCTGGAGCAGGTAGTAAAGCAGCTTTCAAAGCTTATTGATGTCATTAAAATACAAGAGCTTCCTTTGGGCAGAGAATCTATCGAGAGAGAGCTTGCCCTAATCAAGGTAAAGGCGTCAACGGAAAAAAGGTATGATATTGTTGATATAGTTAATATTTTTAGAGCCAAAATAGTTGATATAAACCCGGAAACAATGGTGATTGAACTAAGTGGAGATGAGCAAAAAATTGATGCCCTATGCGCAGTTTTGAATGGACATGGCATTATTGAGGTGGTCCGCACAGGTATTATTGCCATTTCCAGGAATCCTGTTCCAATCAAGCAGGATATTAAGATTGATGATTGAAGTTAGATTCATTCAAAGATACTTATTTTTAAACTAGCTGGTGGATGCAGGGGGTGCTTTTATCTATGTCCCAGATAAAAAGAGTGATGATAAGTCTTCCGGGATACTTACTGGATGAGGTTGATCTGGTTTTAGAGTCTGAGGATATTCAGTTTAAAAATCGAAGTGAGTTTATTAGAGAAGCTATACAAAGCTATATCTCTGAAAGAAAGCGTTGTTTGTTGAGGGAACAGATGAGAATAGGATATATAGAAATGGCAAAGCTAAATCTTTTTTTAGCAATGGAGAATAATGATTTGGACTCAGAATGCTTCGTTACCTTCGAATCATTTTTGGAGGCAAAATAGAAATGCTGATTCGGCGAGGGGATGTATACTTTGCAGACCTTAGTCCGGTGGTTGGCTCTGAGCAGGGTGGAACCAGACCGGTGCTGATTATTCAAAATGATATAGGCAACCAATATAGCCCAACAACAATAGTTGCTGCTATTACCTCCCATATTAACAAGGCAAAGCTTCCTACTCATGTAGAGGTTAAGGCAGGGCATGGAGGCTTGGAAAGAGATTCTGTTGTTTTATTGGAGCAGATTAGAACTATTGACAAAAGTCGGCTTATGGAAAAGGTTGCAACCTTAAGTGAAGAATTGATGAAAAAGGTTGATCATGGAGTTGAAATAAGCTTGGGAATTATTGAATTATAGAAAATAAAGCACCTCCCGGGAGGTGCTTTTTGAGTATAGATAATTTTATATGTTCTTCAAGGAGTGAAATTTTTATGATTGCTATTACAGGTGGTCATGTAGTTACTATGACTGATATTGAATATCAGGTAGGAACTGTGTTGATTAAAAACGGCAAAGTAGACAGAGTCTTGGAGGGAATCGTTGAGCCACCGGGCTGGGAGATTGTTGATGCCAGAGGAATGATGGTAATGCCGGGCTTTATCGATGCACATTGTCATCTTGGGATTGTAGAAGAGGTTTACCAGTATGAAGGTGATGATGGCAATGAAATTACTGATCCGGTTACTCCCCATCTTCGTTCTATTGATGCAGTCAATCCAGATGATATAGGATTTCAGGATGCTCTAAGGGGAGGTGTCACTACTGTTGTGATAGCTCCCGGAAGTGCAAATATTTTCGGGGGTGAAATGACAGCTTTAAAAACCTGGGGAAGAAGCTTGGATGAAAGAATCATCAAGTCACCCATTGGTTTAAAGGCAGCCTTGGGTGAGAATCCCAAAAGAGTATATGGCAGTCAGAAAAAGATGCCTATTACCAGGATGGCATCAGCAGGTATTTTGAGAGAAACCTTAATCAAGGCAAGTGAATATCTAAGGAAGAGCAAGGAATTTAAACAAGAGGGAACAGGCACTGTCCCAGACAGAGATTTAAAAATGGAAGCGGTTGCCAGAGTATTGAATAGGGAAATTCCCATAAGAATTCATGCCCATAGAGCAGATGATATTATGACAGGTTTAAGAATAGCACAAGAATTCAACCTAAAGGTTGTAGTGGAGCATTGCACCGAGGGAAGTAAAATTGTTGAGGAGCTGGCAAAAAATAAGATCCCGGTTGTCCTCGGTCCGATAATTATTAACAGGGCAAAGGTGGAGCTAAAGGATATTTCTTTGAATACAGCCAGAATTTTATCTGAGCATGGTGTTGAATTTGCAATAATGACAGATCATCCGGTAGTCCCAATCCAATATCTGGCAATATCGGCAGGTCTCACAGTTAGAGGCGGCCTAGAGGAGGACAAGGCGCTGAAAGCCATAACTCTGACAGCTGCCAGAATACTTGGTCTTGATTATCAGATTGGTAGCATTGAACCAGGCAAGGATGGAGATATAATAATTCTTGATGGACATCCTTTTGATGTCAGAAGCAAGGTTGTCAAGGTTTTTATTTCAGGAGATACAGCCTATGATTCAAAGGCAGATAGCAGGACAAAAAACACTTAGTAAAAAGTCTCAAGGATATACATTTTTATGCCGGTCATAAATTCCTGATTTCCTGATTTAATAGAAACATCCAGATTGTGAAGAGAATGAATAGACTTTAATAATTGCTGCTGACTGAAGTTTTTCTGTTGGCTGGCAATTTTTTTTACCACAAAAGGTTTTATTTTAAAGGCTGCAGCCAAATCATAAAAATTGTTGCCAGAATTCAAAGCGTCCTTAACCTTAAGAATAAGCCTTATTTGTCGGGCAATCATAGATAAAATGAGAGGTGGTGGATATTTTTGCTTTATCAAAGCATCTATTCCGGCAATTGCCATTGCAGGTTTTCTTTCCCCCATGGCATCAAGTATATGAAAAATATTATCTTCAAGAGGAGTAACGGTAATTGCCTCTAAGTCAGTAAGAGTGACTTGGGTTTTTGATCCTGTATAGGCAAGAATTTTTTTAATCTCAACAGATAATGAGTCCAGTTTGTTGCCGGTTCGTTTTATTATTGTTTCTGAAACTCCGGGAGAAAGTTTTTTCCCTGCCTCCTTTGCCTTTTTGTTCAGCCAGGAATTAAGATGGCTGGAATTCAACAGGGAAAAGTCTATTGCCTTGCCTATATTGGTAATTTCCCTAAATATTTTTTTTCTTTTATCTACCTGCTCGCCGGCAGATAATATTAAATGGGTAGTCGGATTTGGTGAAAGAAGATATTCAATCAAGGCCTTTTCTTCTGATTTAACTTCTATAGAAGGTTCTCGGTTGTTCTCATCATCTTCAGATTCCCGGACAGGGGAGGATTTTCTTTTGCCAATTTCAAAAGACTTGATATTTTTGACTATTAATAATCGCCTTTCGGTAAATATCGGACTTGAATCAGCCAGGGAAACAATCTCTGAGAGAGTCATAGCTTCTCCGTCCAACTCAGTGAAGCTTAACTCATTATCTCCGTGGTCAGAAATCAGAAAAGACTTGATTTTTTTGATAGCTTCACTGTGCAGATAGGTTTCTTGACCATAAAAAAGATAGACCGGGTATGTTTTTTTGTTTTTAAGTTCCTCAAGAAACTCAAGATAATAGTCCATAATTCACCTAACATAGCTTTTTATAAGATTATAGACTATATAGCCGAAAAAAACCGAAAAATGGCATAAAAAAAACCACCTTAGTTAGGGTGGCTTTATTTTTAGCTTTGAATTTTTTTGTTTAATCTTAAGGTTAGCCGGGATTTCTTTCTGGCTGCAGTGTTTTTATGTAAAATTCCTTTGGTTACTGCTTTATCAATAGAAATCAATGCTTGAACCAATTTGGCTTTTGCACTATCATGATTGCTATCTGCCAAGGATTCATCGAATTTTTTAATTGAAGTCTTTAGTGCCGATTTGAGCCCGGTATTGCGCAATGTTTTCTTGCTGATTATTTTTACTCTTTTAGCTGCCGATTTAATGTTTGGCACAATCTCACCTCCCAACAGGAGTTATTTTATCATAGTAAGAAAAAAAATACAAGGAAAGCTTACAGATCAATTAAGGAAAGCTTACAGATCAATTATAGATTCAAGCAAATAAAAAATCAACAGGAAAGAACAGTGTTTGGGCAAGGGAGGTGTTAGCCATATTGTGGACTTTTATCAACTCCTTTGGTATAATGTCACATTGTAATACAGTGGGAAGCTTGGCAGGAGGATATATTATATGGATACTGAACAGCAGAGAGTTAGAAATTTTTGTATAATTGCCCATATTGATCATGGCAAGTCAACCTTGGCGGACAGATTGCTGGAAGCCACAGGGGCATTGAGCCAGCGAGAAATGGTAGCACAGGTTCTCGATCAGATGGATCTTGAGCGTGAGCGGGGCATCACTATAAAAATGCAGGCAGTAAGATTGAGCTATACTGCCAAGGACGGAAAAATATATCAGCTTAATCTGATAGATACCCCCGGCCATGTGGATTTTTCCTATGAGGTATCCAGAAGTCTTGCAGCCTGTGAAGGGGCCTTGCTGGTTGTTGATGCTGCTCAGGGAATTGAGGCTCAGACCTTAGCCAATGTCTATATGGCGATTGAAAATAATTTGGAAATTATTCCGGTGATTAACAAGATTGATTTGCCTAGTGCTGATCCTGAGCTGGTAAAGAAGGAAATTGAGGATGTTATAGGTATCGATGCCTCTGAGGCTGTAATGGTTTCTGCAAAGACCGGTTTGGGAATCCCAGAGCTTTTGGAACAGATAGTCAACAAGGTTCCGGCGCCGAAGGGAAGCCAAAAATCACCTCTTCAAGCGTTGATTTTTGATTCTCACTATGATCCCTATAAGGGAGTTATTGCCTATGTTCGGGTAGTTGAGGGTTGTCTGAAAAAAGGCGACTCTGTTTTAATGATGGCTACCGGAAAAACCTTCGAGGTTGATGAAGTTGGGGTTTTCCGTCCGGCCATGATGTCTATTGATTCATTGAATACCGGAGAGGTGGGCTTTATCTCTGCCAGCATTAAAAATGTGACTGAATGTCGGGTTGGGGATACGGTTACCAGTACTGCAAATCCAGCTTCAGAGCCGTTGGCAGGATATCGAAAAGCTATTCCGATGGTCTACTGTGGTTTATATACAGTTGAAAGCGTTCAATATGTTGAGCTTAGGGATGCTTTGGAAAAACTGCAGCTTAATGATGCCTCATTGATTTTTGAGGCAGAAACCTCCGAGGCTTTAGGCTTTGGATTTCGCTGTGGGTTTCTCGGTTTGCTGCACATGGAAATTATCCAGGAAAGACTTGAGAGAGAATATGGTCTTGAGCTTGTAACTACAGCCCCCAGTGTTGTGTATAGAATAACCACCACCGCCGGGGAGGTAATAGAGATAGATAATCCCACTCATATGCCTTCTGCTGGGGAAATAGTGAAAACTGAGGAGCCCTATCTTTCAGCTACTATTATGGTGCCCAAGGATTTTGTCGGGTCAGTAATGGAGCTTTGTCAGGATCGCCGGGGTTTATTTAAGAACATGGAATATATGGGTGAGAACAGGGTACTTCTTTCCTATAAGCTCCCCTTGGGCGAGATAATTTTTGACTTTTTTGATCATTTAAAGTCAAGAACTAAGGGCTATGCATCTTTAGATTATGAATTCGCAGGTTACATGGATAGTAATCTGGTTAAAATGGAGATTCTTATTAATGGAGACCCTTTGGATGCATTGACAGTTGTAGTTCACAGGGACAAAGCATATAATCGGGGTCGCCAGCTGGTGGAAAAGCTCAGACAGCTTATACCAAGACAGATGTTTGACATTCCTATTCAGGCTGCTATAGGGAATAAGGTTATTTCTAGAGAAACTATAAAGGCAAGACGCAAGGATGTTCTTGCAAAATGCTATGGCGGCGATATCAGCAGAAAGAGAAAGCTGTTGGAGAAACAGAAAGAGGGCAAAAAGAGAATGAAGCAGGTTGGTAATGTTGAAATTCCCCAAGAAGCATTTATGGCAGTATTGTCAATAAAGGACTAGAGGATAAATTAAGAAAAAAGTTTTGATTGATAATATCTCGGAGGTGAGCCATATGAGCTGCTATCTTAGACATTTGACGGAAATCATTGCCCAGGCTGACTTGGAGCCCCTTGATAAAAAGGATCGAAAAATAATTGATATAACGATAAGAGAAATTATTGGCGCCAGGGGAGAATTTTGCAACGAGGTTTGGAAAGAACTTAAAATATGGCTGGCTGAGCCAGCCAGAGAGCAGTTGCTGGTATCGGAGCTTAAGAAAAGGATTAAAAAGGATTAATGTCAATAGGACTTTACGTTCATATTCCCTTTTGCCTGAAGAAGTGTACATATTGCAGCTTTGTTTCCGGTCCCAAAAATGAGGAACAGATAAATTTATTTTTAGAGGCCATTTCTTTAGAGATTAAAATGTACTCTTCTTTACTAACAAAGGAAGAAAAAGAGTTGACAAGTATTTTTGTCGGTGGTGGTACACCAACCTGTCTATCCGAAGGTCAGCTGGAATTTTTGTTTTCAGAAATTTACGACTGTTTTTCTGTTTTGCCTAACGCTGAAATAACAGTCGAGGGTAATCCCGGGACATTAGAGTGGAAAAAGCTTGTCAGTCTGAAAAAAATAGGAGTGAATCGGCTAAGTCTTGGTTTTCAAAGCTGCCAGGGAAAGCTGCTTAATCTTTTGGGAAGAATCCATACCTACTCTCAGGCGGAGCTTTCATTTATGGAGGCAAGAAACGCAGGTTTTGAAAATATTAATGTAGATTTGATTTATGGTATACCGGGACAGACTCTGGAAGATTGGAGCAGTTGTTTAAAAAAACTTGTTTTATTGAATCCGGAGCATATCTCCGCCTATGGGCTCCAGATAGAAGAGGGAACACCTTTATTCGGAAGCTATGAAAGAAAAGAGATAATAATCTGCTCTGAGGACTTGGCAGCGGATATGTATAATCTGACTAGGAAAGTTCTCAGTAATGCCGGATATATACATTATGAAATCTCAAATTTCGCCAAGCCGGAATTTTGCTGTCAACACAACCTGCGCTATTGGCATAATTTTTCTTATTTAGGTTTAGGACCGGCAGCCCATTCCTCGATTAGGGGAAAAAGGTTTTCAAATCATGATTCACTTGGATTATATGTTGATAAATTAAGAAAAAATACGAGTCCTGTTCAGCAGGAAGAGGCTATCAATAAAAAGGATGAGATAGCGGAAACAATTTTTCTGGGTCTGAGGCTTGTTCAGGGCTTAGATTTAGATGCTTTTGAAATAAGATTCGGGGATAGAATGGAAAATATTTTTCAAAAAGAGATAGAAAAACTTAATGACCTGGGATTGCTGGAGAGGAAGGAAAGCTTCCTTCGTCTTACAGAAAAAGGATTGCTTTTAGGCAATATGGTTTTTTCAGAGTTTGTTTAGATATCAGATAATCATTAAAAACCTTCTACTGAGTTCAGCTTTAGGTAGAAGATAAATTGGCACAGCCAGCCGCGATTTTTCTCCTGTTTGACTTTTCCAAAACCTCAATATTTATTGGAAAATTATATTTTTTTTGTCGGATAAACGGTTTATTAACAAGGTGGCTTGACAAAAATCTAGTCAAGTGCTATTTTTTACCTATACACGTTAGCACTCAGCGTCATAGAGTGCTAACAAAGAGGTGGCAATTATGACCATGGATGCCCGAAAGCAGCAGGTTCTCCTAGCAATAATTACAGATTTCATTACAACAGCAGAGCCGGTAGGCTCTAGAACTATTGCCCGAAGATATGAGCTGGGAGTGAGTCCTGCTACGATAAGAAATGAAATGTCAGATCTTGAGGAGCTTGGATATATAGAGCAGCCTCATACATCGGCAGGCAGAATACCTTCTCAGATGGGCTATAGGTATTATGTTGATTTTTTGATGGAAAAGAAAAAGCTTTCGTTATTTGAGGTTAACAAGGTTAATAAAGGTTATGAAAATAAGGTCAATCAAATTGGCGAGGTAATATCCAACACTGGTGATATGCTATCCAAAATGACCCAATTTACTGCAGTTATTATGACACCAAGAATAGAAATGAGCTCTTTTAAGCAGATTAAGCTGGTTTTGCTAAGCGTCAAGCAGGCAATGGTAATTGTTGTAATGAATACAGGGGCGTTGCAGTCAAATCTTATTGAGGTTCCCGAGGATGTTAATCAAGTGGACTTGGATATGATTTCAAATGTGCTTAATGCCAAGCTGGGTGGTTTAACCTTTGAAAATATCAAGGCAACTCTTTTGAGAGAGATATATTCAGAAATGTCAAGACATAAAAACATACTCGATCTTTCTATCGATGTTATTGAAAAAGGCATGACTCTCAACCGGGAAGACAAAATCTATCTTGGTGGAGTTTTAAATATTTTAAATCAACCGGAATTTCATAATATCGAAAAGGTAAAGACTCTGCTGAGCCTTTTAGAACAAGAGGATATGCTCAGGAATCTTTTAGAAAACAGTGACCCAGGTGAGGGAGTCGCAGTTCGAATTGGCAGTGAGATGGAGAGAGAAGAGGTCAGGGAATGCAGCATGGTTTTGGCAAATTACCATGTTGATGGACAGCCGATAGGTACTATTGGAGTATTGGGCCCAACCAGGATGGACTACGCCTGGGTAATCAGCGTCGTAGAATACATGACAAAAAATCTTTCGGTTACTATGGAAAAGATGTTTAAGGGATGGCGATAGCAATGAGTTTAAAGCAACAGGCAAGTGGCGGAGCTGAAGTAAATGAACGTATGGCTGCCTTGGTTTCAAACGCCAGCGCAATCAGAGCGATTGCTTCCGCAGTTGAGGGTACACTAGGACCAAAGGGCTTGGATACGATGTTGGTCGATAGCTTTGGTGAAGTGATAATAACAAATGATGGAGTAACCATTCTTTCAATGATGGAGGCAAATCATCCGGCTGCCAGAATGCTGATAAATATTGCCAAGGCTCAGCAACAGGAAATCGGAGATGGCACCACCACTGCGACAGTGTTGGCCGGATCCCTTGTGGGTAGTGGAGTTGAGCAGGTTTCTAGGGGAGTTCCGGTAGCCAGGGTTATTGAAGGACTAAGGGCCGGGGTAGCAGTCGGTGTTGATGCTATGAACAAAAGCGCAATAATCGTCAAGGATATTAGTGACCCAATTATTAAACAGGTTGCTTTGGTTGCCGGCAGAGGACAACAGGACATTGCAGAATTGGTGGTAAAAGCTGCTGAGATGGTTGGAATAGAAAAGCTTTTGGATAAGTCCTTCAAGTTGTCAGATATTATTGTTGCAGAAGAAGGCGCAGAAAACCAGGTTTTTAAAGGAGTAATTCTCAGTAAGGAACGAATGAATCGCCAAATGCCGATTGAGCTAAAGGACATCAAGGTATTGGTAGTTGACGATGCCCTTGAACCTGAAGATTTTGAGGATGAGGCACTCTCTACCGAAGCGGGATTTGCTCGTTACATGGAGCTTCAGAATGAATTTAAGGCTGGAATTAATAAAGTTGTTGAAATGGGTGTTGGTCTTGTTTTAGTGGATCGAGGAGTTAGTGCTGCTGCTGAGGAAATATTGACTGATGCCGGAGTTATGGTGGTTCAAAGAGTTCTTTCAAAGGATATTCAAAAAGCTGCTGAACATACCGGGTCAAGGATTATTAAGAGAAACGGCCTAAAAAAGGATATCGGTCAGCTGGCAGGTTTTTTGGGTAAAGCAGGAAGAGTATATAATGACGAACATTTAGAACAGGTGTGGATTCAAAATGGTGTTGGCAAGTCCACTGCCACTGTGTTGGTAGGTGCAGCCACTCTTGAGGTAGTAGGAGAAAGAGAGAGGATAGCCAAGGATGCTGCGGCGGCAATCCAGTCAGCAATAAGGTATGGTGTTGTTCCGGGTGGTGGATCAGTAGAGCTGGCTGCATCTATCCAGGTTGAAAAAACCCGCTCCGGCATGAGGGGTATGTCAGTATATGG
>JAAXTT010000003.1 GCA_013336365.1 Peptococcaceae bacterium | reverse complement strand
TCAATTTAAAGATCAGGTTTACCTCAGTCAGAAGAGATTTGACAGCTGCTGTAGCTGATTTGCTGGAAGAGGAAGCCGAAATACTGCCAATTGATAAATATATGAAAGCACCATGGGAATAAAAATCAAAAAGGGGAGAGATTAGCTTGCCAAGGGTAGTGTTTAGAGAGGAAAGATGTAAAGGCTGTGAGCTTTGCAAGGAGTTTTGTCCAAAGGGAATTATTGAAATGTCAGGCATTATAAATATTATGGGTTTTCATCCTGCGACTGTAATCAGAATGGAAGAGTGTACTGGCTGTGCTATTTGTGCCAGAATGTGCCCTGATCTGGTTATAGAAGTGGAAAGGGAGGATAAAGCGATTGGCTAAGATACTTATGAAGGGCAATGAGGCAATTGGCGAAGGCGCAATAAGAGCAGGCTGCAAGTATTTTTTTGGTTACCCGATTACTCCTCAAAGTGAGCTACCACACTATTTGGCAAAGAGGCTGCCTGAGGTTGGTGGTGTTTATCTTCAAGCTGAAAGTGAGATTGGTTCGATAAACATGGTTTATGGGGCAGCAGGGGCAGGGGCCAGAGTAATGACCTCCTCTTCGGGTCCGGGAATCAGCTTAATGCAAGAGGGTATATCATATCTTGCAGGGGCTGAGCTTCCCTGTGTTATTGTAAATATAGTAAGAGGTGGTCCTGGTTTGGGAAATATAGCACCTGCCCAGTCTGATTATTGGCAGGCCACCAGGGGTGGGGGTCATGGTGATTATCAGCTGATAGTGTTGGCACCGGATTCGGTCCAGGAGATAATAGATTTAATCAATAAGGCCTTTGATCTGGCAGATAATTACCGTATCCCTGTTATGCTTTTAGGTGATGGTGTTTTAGGACAAATGATGGAGCCTGTTATTATAGAGGATCAATATGAAACCAAGGCCCCAAAGGAAAAAAAATGGGCATCCACCGGCAGAATGGGCAGAGGTAGTAAGAATTTAGTAACGTCTTTGCATATAGTGCCGGAGGATCTGGAAAAACACAATATTAAGTTGGCGGCAAAGCATGAGGAAATTTCAAGATCAGAGCAAATTTGGGAGGAATATAACACAAAGGATGCCAGGCTTATTTTGGTTGCTTATGGCACTACAGCAAGAGTTTGCAAAGCAGTGGTGGACATGTTCAGGGAGGAAGGTATGCCGGTTGGTCTGCTCAGACCGGTTACTTTGTGGCCATTCCCTAGTCAGATATTAAATAGTCTGGCTGATCAGGCGGATAATTTTCTTGCAGTTGAAATGAGTATGGGACAAATGATTGATGATGTTCGTTTGGCAGTAAACGGTAAAAAACCCATTCATTTTTATGGTCGATCAGGTGGAATGCTGCCAGTTGCAAGAGATATTTATCAAGAGGCTCAAAAGCTGCTAATGGAGGAGTAATAATGAGAAAAGTTTTCGCCAGACCTAAATCAATGAAGGACATGCCGATGCATTACTGCCCCGGTTGCACCCATGGTATTATCCATCGCTTGATAGCTGAAGCTATCGATGAGTTAAATGTTTTTGAGCAGACTATTGTAGTTGCACCGGTAGGCTGTTCAGTTTTTTGTTGCGATTATTTTGACTGTGATGCCTATGGAGCATCTCATGGCAGGGCACCGGCAGTAGCTACCGGGGTAAAAAGAGTACTGCCGGATAAAATTGTTTTTACTTATCAGGGGGATGGAGATTTAGCAGCCATAGGTACTTCAGAAATAGTACATGCGGCTGCAAGGGGAGAAAAAATCACAGTTATATTTGTCAATAATGCTATTTATGCTATGACAGGTGGGCAGATGGCGCCAACCACTCTCTTGGGTCAGGTTACTACAACAACACCCAAGGGAAGGGAAAAGGAATTAAATGGCAGTCCGATAAAGATGTCTGAGATGCTTTCTGTGCTGGATGGGTCTGCCTATATTGCTAGGGTATCTGTTCATAACCCTGCTGGAATTTTCAAGGCTAAAAAGGCCATCAAGACTGCCTTTGAAACACAGATATCCGGAAAAGGCTTTTCTATGGTTGAGGTTTTGTCCACCTGTCCGACCAATTGGGGAATGACACCTTTAAAGGCACTAAAGTGGCTGGAGGAAAATATGATTCCCTATTATCCTCTGGGTGAGTTTAAAACTCCAACGGAGGTGGTCTAGGTGTTGGAGGCAATACTTATTGCTGGCTTTGGCGGGCAAGGAGTTCTTTCTACCGGGCAATTATTGGCTGAAGCAGGTATGGTTGAAGGGAAGCATGTGTCTTGGATTCCATCCTATGGTCCTGAAATGAGGGGTGGAACTGCGAACTGCGGTGTAACAATTTCGGATAATCCTATAAGTTCTCCTGTGGTTACTGAGCCGACCACGTTAATAGTAATGAACAGACCCTCTCTGGAGAAATTTGAAAAAACAGTGAAGAAAGACGGGATTATTTTCATCAATAGCTCGCTTATTGATATTAAGGCAACCAGAAAAGACGTCCGAGTTTATTATATTCCGGCCAATGAGATTGCAGAAAATATAGGCAATGGTAAAATCGCGAACAATGTGATTTTGGGCGCATTGATTGAGCTAACTCGAGTTGTGACCCCCGGTGCAGTAGAAAAATCCCTAAGGGAGGTTCTTCCACCTCATCGTCATAAAATGATTCCAATAAACCTAAAGGCTTTGGAAGCAGGGGCTGAGTTGGTAAAATAATAAATAGTTACTCAAAAAGCTTTGTTGGAGGTTGTTATGATTAATTCAGAACGGATGACAAATGAATTTATTGAAATGGTGAAGATAGATAGTGTCAGTGGCAAAGAAAGAGCCATGGCTGATTTTTTGAAATTAAAATTAAGGGAATTGGGCATGGAGGCCTATGAGGATGATGCCGGGAAGACCCTTAACAGTGGTACCGGAAATATTATTGCCAGACTTCCCGGAAATGCACAGGGTCCTACCGTGCTTATATCTGCACATATGGATACCGTAGAACCAGGGGTTGGAATTAAGCCTATTATTAAGGATGGAATTGTAAGGTCAAGTGGAGATACTATTTTAGGCGGAGATAATAAAGCCGGAATAGCAATAATACTTGAAGCAGTTAGAAAAATCAGAGAAAACAACATAAGACACAGTGAGCTGGAATTGGTTTTTACCATATATGAAGAGAGTGGCTTGTTGGGCGCAAAAAACTTGGAATACAGAACTCTCAAGGGTGATATTGGCTATGTTTTAGATAGTGCGGGAGAGCCCGGAGTAATTATAACCTCTGCACCGGCCCAGGATGTAATATCGGCGAATATAATCGGCAAGTCAGCTCATTCAGGTTTTTGTCCCGAGGAAGGTGTAAATGCCATTGAAATTGCAGCAAAAGCAATTGCCGCCTTGGAGATTGGACGCATAGATGAGGAAACCACCACCAACATTGGTGTAATCAGTGGTGGTAAGGCTACAAACATTGTACCGGATTCTGTACTTGTTCAGGGTGAAACCAGGAGCAGATCCAGAATAAAGAAGGATATGCAAACCAGGCTGATAATAGAAAAATTTAAAGAGGTGGCATTATCACATGGTGCCAAAGTTGATATAACAGTTGATCCGCTTTATTTTGAATATAATCTTGATTTAGAACAGCAAGTTGTAAGGGTAGCCGTTGCTGCTGCTGAAAAATCCGGTCTTATTCCTAAAATAAAGTCTACCGGCGGGGGCAGTGATGCCAATATTTTCAATGAAATGGGAATTCCTTCTGTAGCACTTGGTATTGGAATGACTAATGTGCATACTACAGAAGAATTGATAAGCATAAAAGATATGGAGGATTGCTGTATATTCTTACTGAATATAATTGAAGCTGCTGTCTCAGCTGACAGCAATTAATGTTACTTAGCCAACAGGGAGCGAATAAATGTCAGGAATAATTATATTTTCGCTAATTGGGGCAGTCGGATTGCTTGGAGTATTGGGTTATTTTGCTGTTTCAGAAAGACGAAAGCTGCATTATAATACAATAAGCGTTTTATTAAAAAATTTGCCTCGTGAGTTTGAGGGCTTTAAAATAATTCTTTTCAGTGATCTTCATTTTGGATTTTTTTGCAAGCTAAAGGATGTTTCAGCTTTAGTAAAAGAGATAAATTTTCTTTCTCCGGATATGATTTGCTTTGCCGGAGATTTAACTGATAAAAGATCCTGTCAAAATGGGTTGGAGGATGTTTCCCAGGTATTAAGGGAATTAAGTGCACCTTATGGGAAATATGCCGTTCTTGGTAATCATGATTACCATACAGGAGTGTCAAGAGTGGTTGGGGCCTTGGAGATGGGTGATTTCAAGGTGCTGCTGAACAGCAGCTCAATAATTGCTAAAGATAATTGCAGGATATGTATTTCCGGTCTTGAAAGTGCCATGAAGGGAAAGGCTGATATTGAAAAAACCTTAGTGGATATTCAAGGGGATATGTTGAAAATTATTCTGGTACATGAGCCTGATTATGCCGAGGTTACAGGGCAGCACCGGGTGGATTTGCAATTATCAGGTCATAGTCACGGAGGTCAGGTTTGCTTACCAATCGTCGGCCCTCTGAGAAAAACCCGATTAGGGAAAAAATATATTCAGGGGCTATACAGTCTTGGCAAGCTTCAGCTAGTTATTACCAAGGGAGTGGGCACAACAATCCTGCCTATGCGTTTTATGTGTCAAGCTGAGATAGTAGTAATTACTTTATCAAAAAGATGCCCAAGCTGATGGACAACTATTAAGGAGGCGATTATTATTTCAAAGGTTTATTTTACAGACTTCCGGGCAACACAAAAGAACAATTTGTTTTATAAAATCGGCAAGCTATTTAAGGAAGCGGATTTTCCTGAGATAATATCAATGAATGATTTAGTTGCCATCAAGCTGCATTTCGGTGAGAAGGGTAATACCAGCTATATCCGACCCCAATTTATTAGGAAAATTGTTGATGAAATTAAGCAATCCGGAGGAAAGCCATTTATCACGGATGCAAATACCATGTATTTCGGCAGTCGCTCCAATGCAGTCGACCATCTTAAAACTGCTATAGAGAACGGCTTTGACTACTCGGTGGTCAATGCTCCCTTAATAATAGCTGATGGCATTACCGGTAAGGATTTTATAAGTGTTCCGGTTGGTCTGAAGCATTGTCAAGAGGTAAAAATCGGAAGTGCAGTAATGTTAGCGGATGTTCTTATCGCTGTAACCCATTTCAAAGGACATGAAGCCACCGGGTTTGGTGGTGCCTTAAAAAATATCGGTATGGGCTGTGGCTCCAGAGCTGGGAAGCAGGTTATGCACTCCGATATGTTGCCGGAGGTAAACTCAGAGAAATGCAAAGCTTGCGGTCGCTGCTATGACTGGTGTCCTACAGGAGCAATAACTGTTGGTGATAATAGGATTGCCATAGTAAATGAAGAGAAATGTATAGGCTGTGGAGAGTGTACTATCACCTGTCCTTTTGGCGCAATCGGAATCAACTGGATTAACAATCAGGTCTTTGGCCTGCAGGAAAAAATAGTAGAATATGCTGCAGGGGTGTTGAAAAACAAAAAGAAAAAAACAGGATATATTACTTTTCTTAATAATATTACTCCTGACTGTGACTGCTTCAGTTTTTCCGATGCACCAGTGATCAGAGACATAGGAATATTATTTTCACAGGATCCGGTAGCTATTGATCAGGCGTGTCTGGACCTGGTAAACAGAGAAGTGGGATTGCCCGGATCAAAGCTTGAGGGATATGGTGCCGATAGTGATAAATTCTCAATTCTTCACCCTGAAATTGACAGCTCTCGTCAGCTGGCCTACGCAGAGGAAATAGGATTGGGAACCAGAAACTATCAACTTGTCACTATATAATTGGATGCGATACAAAAGCCCCAAAATAGAGGGGGATGATATATTTGGACAGAATGATCAGAAATTTCTTGGATTATTTGGCTATTGAGAAAGGATTAGCTCATAATACAATTATTTCATATAGATCAGATCTGTGTTTCTACAGGGATTTTTGCCAAAAAACAAAGATTAACCCTTTGGCTGAAAACGGAAGGAATGGAGTAGCCGCCTACCTTAGCCGGATGAAACGAGATGGTCTTTCTGCTGCAACCGCTGCTCGAAGATTGTCTTCCTTGAGAACATTTTACAGTTTTTTGATAAATGAAGAAATTACTGTTATTGACCCTACTGAAAATATGGAGGTTTCAAAAAGAACCGAGCGACTTCCCAGAATATTGTCAAAAATCGAGGTTGAAAGGCTGCTTGATTTTCCTGTTTTAAGCACAGCTATTCAGCAAAGAGATAAGGCAATGCTTGAGCTGTTATATGCAACTGGGGCAAGAGTGTCTGAGATTATCAACCTGAATCAGGGCAGCATAAATCTTGAGGAAGGCTATGTCAGGTGTATTGGAAAGGGTTCTAAGGAGAGAATTATACCAATAGGACCGGTGGCAATATTTTTTGTTCGGACTTATCTTAAGAAGAGCAGGCTTGAATTATTAGGCAATAGAGATACTCAGCTACTTTTTCTGAACAGGTATGGAAAAGGCATATCCCGACAGAGCTTTTGGAAGACAATAAAAAAATATGCTTTGGTTAATGGAATTAAGAAAACTATTACCCCTCATACTCTGAGACATTCCTTTGCCTCTCACTTGTTGGAAAATGGGGCAGATTTACGTTCTGTCCAAGAACTTTTAGGTCATTCTGACATTTCAACCACTCAGATTTATACTCACTTAACCCACAATCGTTTAAGAAAAGTATATGATAAGGCGCATCCCAGGGCGTAGGTGTGTCTATTCAGCGTCAACCAAATATATTGGGAAAAAGGGAGGGGGATATTTTATGATTGGGAAGATCGTAATTATTGTTATTGACAGCTTTGGGATAGGTGAATTACCTGATGCTTACAGATATGGAGATGAGGGAAGCAATACCTTAGGTAATATGGCTAAAGCGATGAACGGTCTTGAGCTTCCAAACCTGCAGAGTCTTGGTCTGGGAAGGCTTGGCAGTTTTAAAGGCATTTCTCCTAAAGCCGATTATATCGGCTCCTTTGGAAAAATGGCAGAAAAATCACCGGGTAAGGACACAACCACCGGTCATTGGGAAATGGCAGGAATAATTTTAGATAAACCTTTTCCGACTTACCCGAAAGCATTCCCCAGCCATATAATAGATGCTTTTGAGAAGAAATCAGGATTTAAAGCTCTTGGCAATAAGGTGGCGTCAGGGATTGATATTATTAATGAACTGGGACCGTTGCATATGGAAACAGGGGACCCTATTGTTTATACCTCAGCAGACAGTGTTTTTCAGATTGCTGCTCATGAAGAGGTTATTCCGGTAGAAAAACTATATGAGCTTTGCCTTATAGCCAGAGAAATATTGGTTGGTGACGATGCTGTCGGCAGAGTAATAGCCAGACCGTTTGTTGGCAAGGCAGGTGCCTTTAAGAGAACATATCGACGACATGATTTTTCCTTGATACCCCCTAAGCCAAATTTACTTACTGGAATGGTTGAATCAGGCCTGGAGGTATATGCTGTTGGAAAAATAAACGATATTTTTGCCGGCCGGGGAATTACCCATTTTATTACTACAAAGGATAATAAGGAAGGTATCGACACTACTCTGGAATTAATGGGAAAAGATTTTCGGGGACTAATTTTTACCAATCTGGTTGAATTTGATATGCTCTTTGGCCACAGAAATGATGTGGTCGGCTATGCCAAGGCATTAAAATATTTTGATGATCGATTAAAGGATATACTGGCGGAACTGGGAGAAACGGATATTCTTATTGTTACAGCGGATCATGGCTGTGATCCTACCACAGCAAGTACTGATCACAGCAGAGAATATGTTCCCTTGCTGGTTACAGGAAAACCTGTAAGGGCTGGGGTTGATTTGGGAATCAGAAAAACCTTTGCAGATATTTCTTCAACTGTATCCGAGCTGTTTGGTTTTGAATTCTCGCCCGGAGAAAGCTTTGCTTCAGATATTATTAAGACAGGAGAGTGAAGCAGGTGGGAATGTATGAAATAATATTGAAAAAAAGAAATGGCGGCGAATTGGATAACTCCGAAATAGAATACTGGATTAATGGCTGCGTGGATGGCTCTATCCCTGAATATCAAAGTGCCGCTTTGCTGATGGCTATTTTCTTCCGAGGTCTTAATTTCAGGGAAACCACAGAGCTGACCAAAACAATGGAAAATTCAGGGAAGGTTGCGGATTTGTCAGAAATCACAGGAGTAAAAATAGATAAGCACAGTACAGGTGGAGTCGGAGATAAAACAACCTTGATTTTAGCTCCCTTGGTGGCATCAACAGGAATATCGGTGGCTAAAATGTCTGGCCGAGGGCTAGGTCACACAGGAGGAACAATTGACAAGCTTACATCAATTCCCGGGTTTTCTGCCGAAATGACTCAGCAGGCATTTATCAGTCAAATAAAAGCTATCGGACTTGTAATTGCAGCTCAGTCGGGTAATTTTGTGCCGGCAGATAAGATGCTATATTCACTGAGAGATGTTACGGCAACAGTTGACAATCTATCTCTGATAGCATCGAGCATAATGTCAAAAAAACTGGCCTCCGGTGCTGATGCTATTGTTCTTGACGTTAAGGCGGGCAAGGGTGCCTTTATGAAGGATTTAGCTGCTGCCAAGGAGCTGGCAAGCCTTATGGTTGGTATTGGTAATAAATTGAAGCGCAGAACTGTTGCTCTGATCACAGCAATGGATCAGCCTATTGGTATGTCAGTTGGCAATGGACTTGAGGTTATAGAGGCAATCGAAATTTTAAATGACGGTGGCCCAGAGGATTTGAAAGAGCTGTGTTTTGCCCTGGGAGGAGAAATGCTTGTTTTGTCGGGAAGAACTGAAAGCTATGCTGAGGCAGAATCTTTATTGAAAAATAATATTGCCAATGGCTCTGCAAAGAGCCTATTCAAAAAAATGATTGATGCTCAGAGAGGAGATTCCAGGGTAGTCGACAATCCTGATCTCATACCAATGGCGGGTAAAAGACTAGCTGTTAAATCTGATAATGCAGGCTATGTAATAGATTGTGATGCGATGAAAATCGGGCGTGGAGCTATGCTGCTGGGAGCAGGAAGAGAGAAAAAAGACAGTATAATCGATCTTGAAGCAGGGATAGTTCTTCACAAAAAAACCGGTGACCGGGTCAGTTCAGGGGAGACCTTGGCCACTATCCACTATAATGATTCTAAAATGCTTGACACAGCAATAGATCTGATTAGACAGGCCTTCAAGGTAAATGTAAGCAAGGTTGGAAAAACTCCTATAATTTTGGGGAAAATTGACAGTTAAAAGTTCGCCGGGAAAATAAATAGGCACATTATTGAAAAGGTATTGCGAAAAAACCAACCTTAATATAAAATTATTTTGAAATTATTTTAGATGGGCCGTCTTAGCAATTTTTGCTAATTGACAGCCGGAGAAGAGAGGAGATTAGTACTAGAGATGAGTGAATTAAAGATACTTTTATCTGAAAAGGAAATGCCTACTCATTGGTATAACATTCAGGCAGATATGCCAGAACTGCCTGATACACCCCTTAACCCTGTAACCAAAGAGCCTTTGGGTCCCCAAGATTTAGCAGCTATTTTCCCAATGGAACTGATAAAGCAGGAGGTTTCACAGGAGAGGTGGATAGAGATCCCTGATGAGGTTCGGGATATATATAGAATATGGAGACCATCTCCCCTTATTAGAGCTCGGCGTCTTGAGAAGGCCTTGGACACACCCGCAAGGATATATTATAAATATGAAGGCGTCAGCCCGGCTGGCAGTCATAAATTAAACACTGCAGTGCCTCAAGCATATTATAACAAGGCTGCCGGTATTAAAAGACTTTCCACAGAAACTGGGGCAGGTCAGTGGGGAATTGCCCTTTCACAGGCCTGTAACTTTTTTGATTTAGAATGTACAGTTTATATGGTTAAGGTTAGCTTTAACCAAAAGCCTTACAGAAAATCCCTTATGGAGATTTTTGGCTCAAATGTAATTGCATCACCCAGTAACTTAACTGAATCAGGCAGAAAAATACTGGCAGAGTTTCCCGACTCCAACGGCAGCTTGGGAATAGCCATAAGTGAAGCAGTGGAGGATGCGGCAAAAAGAGATGATACAAATTATGCCTTGGGAAGTGTGCTGAACCATGTTTGCCTCCATCAGAGTATAATTGGATTAGAAGCCAAGGCTCAGATGGAAAAGGCAGGGTTCTATCCCGATGTAGTTATTGGATGTAGCGGAGGCGGAAGCAATTTTGCAGGTATTGCATTCCCCTTTATTAATGACAAAATAGCCAACAAGTCAAAAACCAGACTGGTTGCAGTGGAGCCTATTTCCTGTCCTACCCTTACCAGAGGTGAATACAGCTATGATTACGGTGATGTTGTAGGATTGGCACCAATAATGAAAATGAACACCCTTGGGGCATCCTTTATGCCACCGGGAATCCATGCAGGGGGCTTGCGCTACCATGGGGTATCTCCACTGGTCAGTAAGCTGCTTCAGGATGGTTTGATTGATGCTATTTCTTTGGGTCAGACCTCAGTGTTCCAAGGGGCAATCCTGTTTGCCAGAGCAGAAGGACTTATTCCGGCTCCGGAGTCATCCCATGCAGTTCAGGCTGCAATCAATGAGGCTCTTGAAGCTAAAGAGGCTGGAGAAGCAAGAACGATTTTATTCAATATGAGTGGTCACGGTCTTTTGGATCTTCCTTCATACGATTTATATCTCTCAGGCAAGCTTGAGGATTTCCCACTTCCTGAGGAGGATTTGAAGAAAGCATTGGAAAGATTGCCTCATGTTTAATCCGGATCTATAGCCTATAAAGCAAAATCAGATGAGTAATCAAGAGTTGTAGCCTTAATAAGCTATGACTCTTTTGTTTATGCTATAATTACTTAGATTTATCTTTGAGACAGGAGATCAAATGGAAGTAATTATAACCCACACCAGTACTGATTTTGATGGACTAGCCTCAATGATTGCAGCTCAAAAGCTATATCCTGAAGCATTGATGGTATTTACCGGTAAGCTGGCAAAAAATGTTGAGGAGTTTATTTCTCTGCATAAAAACATATTCAATATTTATAGATATAAAAACATAGACAAAACAAAGATTGACCGGATAATTCTTCTTGACACTAAAAACCCTCAAAGAACTGGAAGCTTTAAAAGTTTGTTCAGCAAACCGGAAATAGATGTCCATATTTTTGATCACCATCCTTGGGCAGAGGGTGATGCGAGAGGCTCTGTTGAAGTTGTAGAGATGGTTGGTTCCACAACTACTCTTATGTTAGAGAAACTTATTAAAAAACATCTTAAAATAACACCCCTTGAAGCAACTGTTCTGGCATTGGGGATATACAGCGATACTGGTTCCTTGCTTTTCCCCAACACCACCCCCAGAGATATTAAGGCAGCAGCCTATCTTTTGGATAGGGGTGCTAATCTGGGTTTGGTTTCTGAATTTATTGACAGACCATTGACTGCTGACCAGGATGATTTATTAAAGATGCTTCTGTTGTCTGGTAAAGTAAAGACTATTCAGGGATTAAAGGTTCTTGTTGCCTGGGGAGAAACCCAAAGCTATGTGGAGGGTCTATCCTATCTGACTCACGCAATTTCTAGAATTGAAAAGACAGATGCCCTATTTAATGTTGTAAAAATGGAAGACAGGGTTTATCTTGTAGCAAGAAGCTCAAAGCCTCAGATAAATGCCGCCGATATTTTGTCGTCGTTTAATGGAGCAGGACATGGAAATGCTGCGTCAGCTACTGTGAAAAATGGAAATCTTGAGGAAATAATCAGTAGACTGGTGGACACAATAGCTACTGAGACCAAGCCTACCTTAAGGGCTGCAGATATTATGTCCTCACCGGTTAAGACTATTTCCCAGGATGTCAGCATTTACCAAGCCCACAGGGTTTTAATGCGTTATGGACATTCAGGTATTCCTGTAGTTGAAGGCACTGATTTGAAGGGAATTATATCTCAAAGAGATATAGAGAAAGCACTTAATTCCTCACTAGGGCATGCTCCGGTCAAGGGTTTTATGAGACAAAAGTTTTTATCAGTGGAGCCAGACGCTCCAATTTCAGTGGTAAGAGAGATTATGGTATCCAATGACATAGGCAGAGTTCCGGTATTGGAAAACAATAAATTAATCGGGATAATATCAAGAACTGATATTCTAGTAGTTTTACATGGTGACAGTCAGAGAAGGCACAGTGAAATGTACAGCAAGGATTCAGGTGTAACCTTTAAAAACAGTATTTCTGATGAGCTGCAAAAAAAACTGCTACCAACAGCATTATCTGTTTTACAGCGAAGCGGTCAGATAGCAAAGGAACTGAATTACAAAGCCTATATTGCCGGGGGAGTGGTCAGAGACCTTCTTCTGGGTTATGATAATATTGATGTGGATATTGCTATAGAGGGAGATGGAATAGTACTTGCGTCTCATTTGGCAGAGCAGCTTGGGGCTCGATTAAAAATTCACCAAAGATTTGGCACAGCAGAGCTTATGTTTCCTGATGGATTTAAGGTAGATGTGGCCACAGCAAGGGTTGAATTTTATGAATATCCGGCAGCATTGCCCTTAGTGGAAAGTGCCACTCTCCGACAGGACCTCTATCGCAGGGATTTTACAATTAATGCTATGGCAGCCTCAATTGATGAAGGAAGCTTTGGTGAGATTATTGATTACTTCGGCGGTCGGGAGGATTTGCAGCAGGGTCTGGTCAGAATTTTGTATAATCTCAGTTTTATTGAGGATCCAACCAGAATATTAAGAGCAGTAAGGTTTGAACAGCGCTATAGAATGAAAATCGAACCACAAACCTTAAAATTGCTTAATCAGGCCGTAGAAAAAAAGATTTTTGATCAGGTTTCAAAGGATCGTATCTGGGATGAGCTTAGAAATATTTTGATGGAACCTTTTGCTGACAGGATGCTTTATAGATTGGAGCATCTCCGGATTTGGGACCGGATTTTCCCAGGAGTAAACTTTTGGATTATTCATCCAATTGTTCATAATATCAAAAAAGCAAAAAACGCAATCTATGATTGTGGCATTTATGGGTATGTGGATAGTTGGATGCCTATGATTATAGGGATATTATATTTATCTGCACCGGAAACTGTGGAAAATATCTGCCTCAGCTATGGCTTTAGTAAACGGCAAATAAAGAAAATTAATTCCTGTTTAGCAGGATGGCAGGCTGCTCTATCTATTTTGGATTTGACAAGTAATGCTAAAATCAGTCAGGTCGTAGAGACACTTGAGGATTTGCCTATTGAGGCGTATCCGCTCATTTATACATTATTAGAGGATGAAAAAAGCAGAAAACGATTCAAGAAAATTCTTCATGCCATGAAACATAAAAAGCCATCAATAACCGGGGATTATTTTAAATCTCTTGGTTGTGAGCCGGGACCCTATTATCGATATCTCCTTAAAGAGCTCAGGAGGGCAAAGCTGGATGGTGTAGTAAAAACCGAGGAACAAGAAAAGACGTTTATTAGAAATCATTTAATGAATCAGATAGGAGAAAGATAGAAATTGTTTGAGATATTTAACCTTGACAGACTGATATATATTACCCCGGCAATTATTATCGGATTGACCTTTCATGAATATGCTCATGGTTTGGCAGCATATGTATTGGGTGATAGAACTGCCTATGATCAAGGACGGCTGACCCTAAACCCAATTCCTCACCTAGATGTAATGGGCTTGATAATGCTGTATTTTGCCGGCTTCGGTTGGGCAAAGCCGGTCCCGGTGAACCCCTATAATTTAAGGGGCAACAGGGATAGGGCAATGCTATTGGTGTCTTTGGCTGGTCCCTTTTCAAATCTGCTATTGGCTATTGTGGGGGCGGTTTTGCTTGGAGCATTTTTTGTGGATTCACAGCAGCTGAGCAAGTTTATTCAAATGTTGATTATTATTAATTGCAATCTGGCTATATTTAATCTTTTACCGATTCCACCTCTTGACGGCTCAAAAATACTGATGGGTGCTTTCCCCGGAAGTAAAAATTTAATTTCCGGAATGGAGCAGTATGGTGTAATCATCCTGGTTATTTTATTGTTTACCGGAATCTTTGGTAAGGTGCTGAGTTTTTTACTGGCACCGGTTTTGGATTTGCTTTACTGGATTGCAAATATGGCTAATTTATATTTATAAGGATTGAGGGATCAGTTATGAAAAAAGGAAAAATTTTAAGTGGAATGAGACCAACCGGGCGATTGCATATTGGACATTTAAGCGTGCTGGAGAATTGGATAAAACTTCAGGATGAGTACAGTTGCTTCTTCTTTTCAGCCGATTGGCATGCCCTGACTACCTCCTTTGATGATACCGGAGACATTAAAAAAAATGCTTTGGAAATGGTAGCTGATTGGTTAGCAGTAGGGCTTGATCCGGAAAAAAGTGTGATTTTCAATCAATCAGATGTAAAAGAGCACGCAGAGCTACATTTGCTTTTTTCTATGATAACACCGCTGGCTTGGCTCGAAAGGGTTCCTTCCTTTAAGGACCAGATTCAGCAATTCAAGGAGCAGGGTAAGGATATACTTATGTATGGTTTTTTGGGGTATCCATTGCTTCAGGCTGCTGATGTCCTAATATATAGAGCAGATGCCGTGCCTGTAGGAGAAGATCAGTTGCCTCACCTGGAGCTGACCAGGGAGGTGGCAAGGAGATTTAACAGTATGTATTCCCGAGTTTTTCCGGAGCCTAAGGCATTGTTGGCCAAGGTAAGCTCATTCCCGGGAACTGATAACAGAAAAATGAGTAAAAGCTACTCAAATGATATAGGGATATTTCTGGAAGCAGATGAATTAAAAGAAAAGGTAAATTCCATGATTACAGACCCTGCCAGAATCAGAAAAACAGACCCGGGAGATCCGGAAATATGCTGTGTTTATAAATTTCATAAACTTTACAGCCCCAATGAATCAGAATCTATAGCCGAAGAATGCAGAAAGGGACAGATTGGCTGTGTTGCCTGTAAAAAAATTGTTTTTACAAACATGGATAATTCCTTAGCTGAATTCAGGGAAAAAAGAAGACAAATTATAGCTCGACCAAACTATATCCAGGAGGTATTAGCAGATGGCGCGTTAAAAGCCAGAAAGGAAGCTGCTGATACGATGTCTATTGTTAGGGAGGCAATGAAGATATAAATAACATTACCGATTTTGTTATTGAGGTCTTTATGTGATAGAATTTTTTAGATGGACTATTAGTCAGGGGTGAATAGTATCGAAAGATTACAGAAATATATGTCAAGACATGGAATTGCTTCAAGACGCTCCTGCGAGGAAATAATTGCTTCCGGACGAGTCAGGGTTAATGGGATTTTAGTTACCCAGTTGGGAACTAAGATTGATCCCTCAAAGGATACAGTATGGATAGATGGCAGAAAAATAAAGTCGGTTGAAAAACCTGTGTATATTATGATAAATAAACCCAGAGGTTATATTTCCAGTTTAAGTGATCCGGAGGGAAGAAAAAAAGTAACTGATTTGATTCCGGACATAAATGAAAGGGTTTTTCCGGTGGGACGGCTGGATTATAACAGTGAAGGTCTTATGATATTAACCAATGATGGTGATTTTGCCTATCAATTGACCCATCCTTCCCATAATATTACCAAAACATATCGGGTCAGAATTAATGGTTTTCCTACTGCCGGTGAAATGGACCAAATGTCTAAGGGTGTAGTTTTGGAGGATGGCCCTTTTAAACCGATTGCACTCAGCTTTGTTGACATCAGAGAGGGAAATGCACTTTTCGAAATCAGCATTCAGGAAGGAAGAAATAGGGTAATAAGAAGATTTTTTGAAAAAATCGGCTATCAGGTGATTCGATTAAAAAGAATTAAGGTTGGGACATTGTCCTTGGGTGATCTAAAATCCGGACAGCATAGACATCTTTTATTCAGTGAAGTAAGAAAGCTGAAAAAGGACACAGTTTCAGAAAAACCAAGTTGATTACTATTTCTGACAGGAGGTGGCTTTATGAGAGAGGATAAAGATAATCATCAGGTAAATCAAGGAATCAGGGCCAAAATACGACTGGATTTTAAAGGATCTTCAAAGCCAGGCAGATTTTTTAAAGGAAAACCTGTCGAAAAAATAGCTGAGGATATAAGAGAACTGAATATCGCAACCTTTAGAAATATTCCTCTAAAGGGTATTAAGGTATCGGACATTGATATCGGCAGTGAAGTATATGTGGTTTACGATGAAATAAATAACCTAGAAATTGCTTACGCCCCAATAGTCTTAGACGTTACCTCAGATACTCTTGAAGACCTGCTGGTACTTATAGCAAGAGATGATTTCAGAAAGGTAGAGGTTGTTGCCCAGGAACCTATTGTTTTAAGCAGAATCGAAGCTGAAAGGCTTTTATACAGAGTTGCTGATGAAATAAGTGACTATCGGGAGAGCTTTGAAAGAAAATATAATAGATAATATAGGGTTGGAGATACTGTCAAATTTAAGGAGTTGCATATAGTGGTTCTTCAGGGTAGTAGAAAGGTAGCAAAGGTTGCTTTGGAAATGGCCTTGACTGAGGACAGAGAGCAGGAAAAGGAATTTAAAGCAAGGTTTGCCAAGGAAGGCATAAAAACTGCTGCAGTGGATTATGGCGGAGATTTTCTAACCTCCTTTAACAAGATTATTGAAAGAGCAGTAGTTGCTGCAAAGAGAGAAGGAGTAATAAGAGAAATCCACGCTGAGGAAGGTGCTGTAGCTGGTGCTCTGAGGGAAGCTATGTCCCAGATAATGCAAAAAGCTTTAGGATTAAATATCGGTGGCAAAATTGGGATTGCCCGACAGGCTGATCATATCAGTGTTGCGGTATTTTTTGGAGTTGGTTTGCTGCACCTAGATGAGGTGGCTGTCGGATTGGGACATCGGGCGGTCGTCTCATAATTACCCTTGTTGATTGGTATTTGGGGATTTTTTGCTTTATAGTAATGGAGGACTTGGTATGAAAAGATGGTCTGTTAGAGGAATAAGAGGTGCTATCACAGTTTTAAACAATAATGCAGAGGAGATTTTGGAGGGGACTAAGGAGCTTCTCAGATCAATTGTTGAAGAAAATACTTTAGATCCTGCTGATATCTCAGCAGCATTCTTCACTGTGACCCGGGATCTTAATGCAGAGTTTCCTGCAGTCGCAGCAAGAGAATTTTTAGACTGGAAATATGTCCCGATGATTTGCGGTAATGAGATAGATGTTCCTGACAGACTTCCCAAGTGTATCAGGGTTATGGTTTTGGTAAATACCGATAAGGCCCAGGGTGAACTAAAGCATATATACCTTCGGGGTGCCACTGTTTTAAGACAGGATCTGCTTCCCCAGTAAAGAGTAATTTTACAGAAAGCGACATTTACATTAGCGGTGCAAATATGTGCAATATCGACTGAATGAGTTTTTTATGCCAGGGTGTTTGGGCCAAGTCATCATAGCAAATGAGCTTGCTTACTAAGCAAGCTTTTTCTATATCATTTTTAACATCCATAACAATACCGGAATAATAGAAGGCGGTACTGCATTCAAAAAGCAGGTAGAAGCTTCTGAAATCCATATTGACGGAGCCAACCTGAGCAACCTTATCATCTGAAACAATCATTTTGGCATGGATAAAGCCCGGTGAATATTCAAATATTTTAATTCCTGCAGTCATTAGCAGCCCGTAATAGGATTGGGTCACATATTGAATAAACCAATGATCTGCTATTCCCGGGCATAATATTCTTACCTCAACTCCGCTTTGGGCTACGGTTTTTAGAGCGGTTATCATTTCATTGTCTAAAACCATATAGGGTGTAACAATATAAACATATTTTTCTGCTCGGTTTATTATATTCAGATAAGCATTTTCCGCAACATTTTCTTTATTTAGAGGTCCGTCACCGAAGGGCTGGATAAAGCCATCAGAAGTATATACTGTTTTTGTAGGACGATATCTTTCGTATTCAGGAGTATCTCCGGAGGACAGCTGCCACATTTGCAAAAAGAGCAGAGTTAAGCTCCACACAGCATCCCCGGTTATCATAACTGCGGTATCCTTCCAATGTCCATAAGGAGAAATCGCATTAATATATTCATCAGAAATATTAATGCCACCGGAAAACCCAATATTTCCATCGATAACGCAGATTTTGCGATGATCTCTATAATTCATAAAGGCATATAGTCTTGGCTGAAAGGGGTTGAAAACCTCGGTTTTTATAGAATGTGCTTCTAATTCTTCCTTGTATTTATAGGGTAGATCGCCGAGACAGCCCACATCATCATACATAACCCGTACATCAAGCCCTGCTGCAGCTTTTTCTATTAATATTTCTAGGATAGCACTCCACATTTTACCCTTGCGTATTGTATAGTATTCCAAAAAAATAAATTTCTTTGCTTTAGCTAATTCCTCCAACAGCTTTGCGAATTTTGTTTCTCCATCGGGCAGGTACATGCTCTTGGTTCTTTCAAATACAGGAGCGCAGCCGGTATTAAGGATATATTCGGCATGTCTGAGAATTTGGGGGTCTCGGGATTTTATTTTATTCAACACAGCATAATTCTGATGACAATATTCCAGTGTTGCCTGGTAGATGTGCTTTTGCTTCTTAGACATCTTAGGATCCATTCTTCTCATGCCCCACAACAGAAAAAATAGTCCTCCGAAGATAGGAAAGGCCAATATTATCAAGGCCCAGACCATTTTAAAGGCAGGGTTTATATCCTTTCGATAAAGACCGAATACCATCAAAAGACTAAGCACTATGAGCATGACATAAATTGCGCTGGCCTTTTGACTTAAGAAAATGACCAGGGCTAAGAAAAAAAAGATTTGGATAAAAATCAGTGAACCAAAAATAAATAATCTGGAAAATAAAAGATTAAAAAGCTTCTTCAGCATAGGACAACTCCATATTCAGTACTGTAAATAATTATTTTTCTTAGGTACTTAAATAATAATATAACCAATATACCACCCTGCCAATATTTTAAGCAATTTAACTTGATTATTCCAGTTAGTTTTTTAATCTCGCGTAAAGCAATGTGAAGGAGAAGGTGAAGTTATAAACAAAAATGCCTAGTGATAGACGGTAGCTCATGTCCTGTGTTAAACTTGTTATATTGAAAACCCCTTTATTTATATAAGGTTGATAAGTCCCATAGGGATTTCTAAATAGGCAATAGTTGCTGGACTTTGTATCAGGAGGTGATTCTGGTGAGCATGGGCTATGGTTTACAGATTGAACAAACCCAAAAATTAATAATGACGCCGGAACTGCGACAGGCTATCACCATACTGCAGTTATCCTCCTTTGATCTCAGTGTGTATGTCAATCAGCAGCTTCAAGAAAATCCTCTGCTGGAATTGCAGGAAGGGGACATCCAAGAATCCGGCCAAAATGTAACCGATGAACCGGAATCCCGGCAAAACCACAATGAATCGGGAGAAACCCGTCAATTGGATTGGCAGGAGTATTTACGAGAAAACAGTAATTCGGTTTTTCTAGGGAATGATCGGAGCTTCAATCATACGACTTATGCCTACGAGGGTTTTCTGAGCCAGTCTGTTACCCTGACTGAACATTTGATGCTTCAGTTAAGACTGACCAGTCTCAAAAAAAAGGAATGTAGCATAGGGGAGTATCTTATCGGCAATATTGACGGAAATGGTTATCTGCAGTCAACGGTACAGGAAATGGCCCGAGATTTAATGGAGGAGGAGGAAGAGGTTCAAAAAGTCCTCTTTATAATTCAGACCTTTGATCCGGTCGGTGTGGGGGCCAGGTCTCTGGAGGAATGCCTGCTGATTCAGGTGGAACAAAAAGGTTTTGAGGATTCATTGTTAAGGGTGGTAATTCAGGACTACCTAGTTGATCTATCTAAAGGTAAAATTGCCTGGATAGCCCAATCCATCGGGGTTGCCTTAAAGGAAATTCAAAGGGTTGCCGACACCATTAAGACCCTGGATCCCAAACCCGGAAGAAAGTACGGTAAGTCAAATGATGCCGGGTATATTATCCCCGATGTAATTTTGCAGAAAGTGGATAATCAGTACTTTGTGCTTATTAATGATTCTATAGTACCCAGAATTACTGTCAGTACAGCATATCGTGCAGCATTGACTCAGGATAAAGACTGTGATAAAGACACCCGGTGTTTTGTGGAAAGCAAACTGAATGCTGCGGCTTGGCTGTTGCGTAGTATTGAGCAACGCAGACAAACCTTGTATAAGGTAGCCAGTTGTCTGGTAGATCTGCAAAAAGATTTTTTAGAATATGGATATAAACACCTAAGACCCCTCAATCTGAAAACCGTGGCCGAGAGGACCGGACTCCATGAATCCACTGTCAGCCGGGCCACTTCCAATAAATACATTCAGACTCCCTTGGGTGTCCTGGAAATGAAAAGCTTCTTCAGTTCGGGTTTGACGAAATCCTCCGGCGAATCCGCTTCCTCTGAATGTGTTAAAAGACTCATTCAGGAAATTGTGGGGTCGGAGAATTTATTACATCCGTATAATGACCAGAAAATTGCGGACATCTTAAAAGACAAGGGGATTCAAATTTCCCGCAGGACAGTTGCCAAGTACCGGGATAGGTTAGGCATTGCTCCTGTCCTGCAAAGAAAAAGATATTGATAAAATTCTTAAATAGGCAAGAAATAAATGCGTGTAATAGACGAAATATTAGATCTACCGGAGAGGTGTTATGGAAGTGGAAAATCATGTTTTTGAGGTTGATGACCTTATCCTTTCTAAAAATCTTCAAGTTATTTTAGATCTATTGGATGAGTGTATAATGATTGTAGATAAGCAAGGAAAGATTATATTCTATAATCAGGCTAATGAGAAGCTGGACAACCTAAAAAGGGAGGATATCATCGGTCGTCACCTAACTGAGTGTTTTAACATTGTTGAGCATACCAGTGCTACTTTACAGGTGTTAAGTAAGAAAAAACCTGTAGTGGACTTATTTCAAGATTATTCAACCCTTTCCGGAAATCGAACTATATCGGTAAGCAGTTCCTACCCACTGGTTCATGATGGTGAGTTTATGGGTGCATTGACAATTACAAAAAATATTTATCAGTTTAAAAAGCTTATGGACATAATCAGCAATGCTGAAAAACCTATTAAGTTTTATTCAGCAGATAATAACTATACATTTGAACAAATCATTGGAGAAAGCAGGGCATTAATGAATTGCATTCATATTGCCCGGAAAGCGGCTAAAACCAATTCATCTGTATTAATATATGGAGATACGGGTACGGGGAAGGAATTTTTTGCCCAAAGTGTCCATAATGCCAGCGGCCGAAAAGGACCTTTCATCTCATTGAATTGTGCAGCGATACCAGAGACCTTGTTGGAGAGTATCCTGTTTGGAACAGCAAAGGGGGCGTTTACCGGCGCGATAGAACGCCAGGGATTATTTGAGGAGGCAACTAATGGGACTTTGTTTTTAGATGAAATAAATTCCATGAATTCCAACCAGCAAGCCAAACTATTGCGGGTTTTGGAAACAGGTCGGATTAGGAAAGTCGGTGAAAACAAAGAGCGAGAGATAAATGTCCGGGTTTTGAGTGCTTTGAACATATCTCCCATTAAAGCTGTAGAGCAAGGTATATTGCGCCAAGACCTCTTTTATCGTTTAAGTGTAATTAACATTTGCATCCCACCTTTGAAGGAACATAAGGAAGACATTCCTTTGTTGACAAAGTTTTTTATCAATCACTACAACAATTTAATCAACTGCAAGGTACGGGCGGTTTCGTCGGAGGTAGCAGAGTTATTTATGCAATACGACTGGCCGGGAAATGTGCGGGAATTAAGGCATGTGATAGAGTATGCTATGAACATGGTCGAAGACGAAGAAATCATTAACCGGGAACATCTATCCGCTCTATTCAATGAACAAATAAACCAAGACCACCCTGATGATAAAATATTGTCATTTGCCATGGCTTCAAATAATCTTAAAACGGGAACACTGAAGACTATTATTGAGGACGTTGAAAGGGAGACCATTCAGGAGGTTTTACGGGAGGTAAATGGAAACGTGAATGAAGCAGCCCGCAGGATGGGTTTAAGTCGGCAAAATCTGGATTACAAATTAAAAAAATATCTTATGCAAAAAACATAAAAATGGATGAAGTAATTAAAAAAGTTTTTAACTATCAGGAAAACTCCGAACAGTTTGCTTCGGAGTTTTTTTATTATCATAGGCAAAAATTTTTGTTTTTCAGAAAAATATTTTGCTTATGGTGATTTTATATTGGACCTTGCTAGGCTTATTGATGGATTTACTTTATAAATAGGCATTTAAATAATTTTTAGGTTGAGTGTTTTCCTGGCACGATATTTGCAATATATATTTATGAATATATAAATATATAAATCTAGGAGGGAAAACAAATGAAGGTAGTAAACTCATGGAATGATTTTGACCCGTTGAAACACGTAATTGTTGGCAGGGCGGACAATTGTTGTATTGCACCGTCTGAACCGGCATCCAAAGCGAAGGTACCTCTGGACAGCCCGATGCGCGGTATGACAGGTCCCCGTTCGTTAGACACTGTTGAAAAGGCGAATGCACAACTTGATAATCTGGTAAAAATCCTAGAAGATCATGGAGTAAAAGCGGATAGACCAGAGCCTATTCAATGGAATCAAGCTGTTGTTACACCTCACTTTATGACAGGAAGCATGTTTGGTTGCATGCCTCCAAGAGATGTTTTATTAACTATCGGCAACAGTATTATCATGGCTTCAATGGCATTCAGATCAAGATTTTTCGAATATCTGGCTTATTCGAAAATTTTACGGGAATTCTTTGATCAAGACCCGGAGTTTAGATGGATTTCCGCTCCACGTCCTGAATTAAGTGATAAAAGTTATGACATGCATTATTATGATGGGCATGTTACTGAAGAAGTTCTACTGGAACGCACTGCAAATTTGCACATGGTTACTACTGAACATGAAATTTTATTTGATGCCGCAGATGTAATGCGGTTGGGCAAAGACCTATTTATACAGCATGGGTTAACAACTAATAGGAAAGCGATGGAATGGTTAAGGCGGATGAATCCGGATATGCGTGTTCATGCAGTAAATTTCCCGGGGGATCCTTACCCGATCCATATTGATGCAACCTTTGTGGCATTAAGACCAGGCCTGATTATTAATAATCCAACCCGACCACTGCCAAAAGAGCAACGCAAGATTTTTGAAGCTAATGATTGGCAAATTATTGATGCCTCAATGCCTTCACACAGCGAGCCACCCCCACTTTGCTATTCAAGCGTGTGGTTGTCCATGAATTGCTTAGTGCTGGATCATAAGACTGTACTGGTAGAAGCTAGTGAAACTTTACAAATAGAGCAAATGGATAAGCTGGGCATGAATGTAATTCCTGTGCCATTCAGAGATGCCTATGCCTTTGGTGGTGGTCTACACTGTGCTACTGCCGATGTTTACCGTGAAGGAACATGTCAGGATTATTTTCCCAAACAGGTTGATGATCCTACATTAGTTACATTTGAAAACAGACCTTTATATAAAGGTTAAAGGTCTGTTCTCATGTCGAATAGAGCCGGAAAATGCAGTTTTCTGGCTCTATTGGCTGGATAGTTTTATTATTCACAGATCTTTATGTGCAGGAAAAACCTCCTAAGTTGAATAATTAGTGGAGGGGGGAGTATAGTAGCAATACTTTAAGGAGCATTTTATTCTCGGATAATTCCCAAGGCGAACAGTTCAGTTGTTTCGACTCTAAAAAAGCCTAAATGGATTACTTTTAAGTGTATTGTTAACAAATTCTTGAATGGAGAGTGAGTGATAAAATGAGCAAAGAATATCGAGTTGAAGAGCAAGTTCCAATGGATGACAGGCATTTTTCTTTTTTTGACATGTTGGCAACGTGGATCGGTGCCAATGCAAACCCGGGTACTTGGTATGTGGGTGGAGTTGTGGCTGCATTAGGTTTTTGGATGGCTACAACCAATATTTTAATAGCTAATCCAATTGCTTATATAATCATGGCCTTTGTAGCTTATATGGGTTACAAAGTGGGTACTACTACAATGGGTTTGCTACGTGTGCCCTTTGGTATTACAGGTAGTAAAATACCATCTGTTATGAATGTTTTTCAATTTGTTGGCTGGACGGCTGCCAACACCTTTATTGCAGCAATTTCTATGAGCTTTTTACTCAGTGCAATTTTCGGTTGGCCTGCATATGGACAACCCGGTGCAATGGGCAATATGATCTTTTGTATTACATTTATAAGTGTGCTGCAAGTCGTCTTGACAGTTGTTGGAGGATCAAGGTCAATTAAATATTTTGAAAGATTTGCTGTTACCTTGCTTATTTTTCTTACTATTTGGGAAACTGTAGCAATTTTGGGAACATATTCATTGAAGGATATAGTAGCATGGAGGCCACCGCAAGGAGTTACAATGCAATTCGGGTCGGCAATGGATATTATGGCTGCCTTCAGTTTAGGCTGGGTCGCTTTGGTAGCAGACTTTACCCGTTATACGAAGAATAAGAAAGGAGCTGTAGTGGCTCCTATGATTGGTGCCAATATAGCACTTTTCTGGTTCGCGATGGTTGGAGTTCTTGGTGTAATTGCTACCTCCATATCCACCGGTACATTTGATCCTAACAAATCAGATCCATCCAGTATTGCCGCTGCCCTTGGTTTAGGCTGGGTAGCCTTTGGAGTTCTGATTTTATCGACAGTTACTACGAACGTAGTGGATATCTACGCCTCCGGTATGTCCTTAACAAACGTTTTTCCTAAGCTTAAACCCTTTACAAGTCTTTTCATTGTGGCATTACTTTGTGTCGTGGTAGCGTATATACCGCTTGTTGTAGGCAGTTTTTTGGGTTTCTTTATCTTGTTTCTCGATTATATAGGCTTTGTATTTGCTCCAATTTTGTCTATTATGATTGTCGACTATTATATTATTCATAAAGGGCACTACGATTGGAGCCAAGCTTCTAAAGTCAACGGACCTTATTGGTTCACCAATGGGTTTAATTGGAAAACTATTGGTGTTTGGGTAGCAAGCTGTATTGCATTTTTAATTTTCAAGCAAACCAGTTTTATTATGAATACCAGCGGAGCAATATTTGCCGTGGTAGCGTTTTCAGCTGTGCTCTACTGGTTGGTTGCCAGAGGAACAGCTGGTGTATCACCAAAAGCTGAAGAAAGCATATCTGGTGCATAATTGATTTGGATTTAATGTTGGACGAGGCCATCAGTCGGAGGGTATTAGCCTTCTGACTGATGATGCCGGAGCTAAAATAATACTTGGATACAAAAGCTATTAGCTAAGAAGGGGTGAAATTTATGAACAGATTTTTAATGAGCAACCTAACCTGGAAGGAATACCAAGAGAAAATTAAAATGGGAATATTGATTATTCCCATTGGTTCGATTGAACAGCATGGGCCACATCTCCCCTTAGGTGTTGATTCAGAAATTGCAGAAAATTTTGCCTTAATAATCGCTGAGAAGGTTGGAGGTGTGGTTGCACCAACTTTGACCTATGGCTATAAATCTCAGCCAAATAGCGGTGGCGGGCCTATTTTTCCCGGGACAATTGATTTAAACGGCTCTACCCTTATCGATTTATGTAAAGATATTTTAACCGAGTTTTTAGCAGATGGTTGGCAAAGAATTTTAATTATGAATGCACACTATGAAAATGAGGCCTTTCTTGCAGAGGCGGTTGATTTGCTCCTGCGCAACCAAACAACGCCTTTTCCCAAAGTAGTGTTGGCTAATTGGTGGGATAATATTTCTGCGAGTACTATGACCAAATTGTATGATGAGGTTGAATTTCGGAGCTGGGCCCTAGAACATGCCGCTCTCGCCGAAACCTCATTAATGATGTATTTTTGCCCTGAATTGGTCGGATCTGAGCCTATTGATGAGGACTTTATTCCACCAACTTACCAAACGTTCCCAGTGCCTAAAACAGCGGTGCCCGCCTCTGGATGTCTTTATACAGCAAAGTCCAGCTCGGCAGAAAAGGGCCGTTTAATTGTCGAGGATGTGGTACGAAATTTTGAGGTAATCTTAGGTAAGGAATTCGCTTGATTTTTAATTTTGACCGCCTATCAATCGTTCCATGACTGGACAATCGGTCAAATGTAAATCCTCCTTTAGCCTAGCTTGGACAGCTATGCTGTCCAAGCATAAGGCTTTGAAAAAAACAATTAAAAACGCTGTTGCCAGTCTGAAAAAAATGGTAGTGGCTATAATGACTAATTTTAGTTAGGAGGGAATTTATGGATAACCAAGAAGTTAGGCTGAAACAAGTACTTATCTATGCAGGAGCATTTATCGCATTTTTGATTGGCTCAGGGTTTGCCACAGGACAGGAAATTATGCAATATTTTGTAGCTTATGGCTGGCTGGGCATTGCCGGTGCAATTGCGGTGTTTATCATGTTTTTATATGTGGGGGTTAGCTTTATAACAGTAGGGTATGAAAATAAATTCCAAAACGGAAGTGATATTTACACCTATTATTGCGGAAAGTACATTGGAAAATTTTATGACTACTTTTCAATACTCTTTATCTATATGTCGTTTATGGTAATGATTGGTGGGGCAGGAGCTACAATTCACCAACAGTACGGATTGCCGGTTGCAGTCGGAGGTGTTGGGATGGCCATTCTTGCAGGAGGAACCGTTCTCTTTGGATTAAACAAGATTATAGATGTTATTGGAAAAATCGGACCGATAATTTGTGTGATGGCAATATTATTGGGGCTATCGGCAATAATCATCAACCCCGGTGGATTAAGCAAGGTTAATTACATTCTACCAAATTTAAATTTAATGAAAGCATCGAGTAATTGGATTTTAGCGGCATTATCCTATGTTGGTTTCTGTATGCTTTGGCTGGCAGCCTTTATGTCGCAAATGGGTAAGACAGCAAAAAGCACAAAAGAAGCATCTTTAGGTGCAATTTTGGGGGCATTGGGTTTTTCTTTGGCAGTCATCATTGTAGCCTTAGGACTGATGACAAATCTTGAGCAAGTAGCGGGAACTTTGGTTCCATCCTTGATTTTAGCGGGAAACATACACCCTTATGTAGCCATAGTATTTTCCTTAACTGTTGCCGGAGGAATTTACACTACAGCAGTACCCCTTCTTTGGACTGTTGCTTCGAGAATCGCTGTTGAAAAAAGCAATAAATATAAAATACTTACGGTTGTATTAACCATTATAGGTGCTTTTGTAGGAATGAATGTACCTTTTGACAAGTTGGTAAATATTATTTACGTCATTAATGGGTATGTGGGAATACTCTTATTGGCCTTAATGATTATCAAAAGTATCAGAGTTAAAGTGGTTCAAAGCCCATTGAATAATTCAGTTTAAGGAATCTATGAGCAGGAGAGGTAATTAGTATTAAAAAAAATGAATAATACAATGCTTCATTAATGTCAGTAATTTGAAAAGAAATTTTAGGTTTTTTAATCCGGCAACTTGACAGAGATTGTTTCCCTTGCTATAATTTCAGCAGATTAGGTTTGACAATTGTTTTTTAGACGAGATGAGAAATATAGTTGAGACGAGATGAGCTGAGATGAGCCGAGGGTTTTTTTAATTGAAATCCAAACCGGCACTCATTTGAGTGCCGGTTTTTTTATGTCTACAAGGATGGTGATATTAAATGTTATTTCCCAGTGAAAAGAAATATCTTGAGTTTGCAAAGAAGTACAAAAACGTTCCGGTCGGCATTCGGTGGCTTTCGGATACAGAAACGCCAATTACTATATATTCCAAAATTGCCCAAGGCCATGTGTCTTTTCTTTTGGAAAGCGTTGAGGGTGGAGAAAAGCTGGGCAGGTATTCCTTAATTGGTTTTGATCCTATAGTCACACTTTCTTGCAGTAAGGGTGTAACAACTATTAGCAAAAAGGGTGAAAAGGAATATAAGGAAAAAGACCCCTTTATTGCAATAAAAAGCATTTTGGAGGAGTATCAGGTGCCTGAGCTACCGGATATGCCGCGTTTTTATGGCGGAGCAGTGGGATATCTTGGCTATGACCTTGTGAGGCACCTAGAAGTACTACCGGACTCTGAGCTTGAAGAAACAGGAGTTCCGGACAGTATAATGATAATCCCTAAAGTCAGTATAATATTAGACCACATAAAGCATAGCTTAATGATCCTGGTTAACACCCAGCCTGGCAACAATCCTGTCGAAGAATATAGTAAGGTCGGAGTTCTAATAAATGAAATATTAAATAAATTATCAACCGGGAAAATGCCGGAAGCATTAAAAGAGGAAGACAAAAATAAAAATAACAGGATTAGTTCAAATGTTTCGAAAGACGACTTTATGGCAAAGGTAGATAAAGCCAAGGAATATATCCGGTCAGGAGATATTCTTCAGGTGGTTCTTTCAAGAAGAATTGACCAAGAGTTTACCGGAGATCCTTTCAGTGTTTACCGAAGGCTTAGAAGAAATAATCCATCACCGTATCTGTATTTTCTGAATTTAGGTGAGGTAGCTCTGGCCGGTTCCTCTCCTGAAATGCTGATTAGGGTTGAGGATCGATTAATAGAAACAAGACCTATTGCCGGAACCAGATCCCGGGGTGCAAATTCAAGGGAGGATGACCTTTTGGCTGCAGATCTGCTGGCTGATAAAAAGGAATGTGCAGAACACCTCATGCTGGTAGATTTAGGAAGAAATGATGTGGGAAAGGTCAGTAAGCCGGGTGAGGTTCGGGTTCCTCAATTTATGGAAGTAGAAAAATATTCTCATGTTATGCACCTTGTTTCCTCCGTTACTGGAA
>JAAXTT010000168.1 GCA_013336365.1 Peptococcaceae bacterium | reverse complement strand
GGCGGAAGGAATAAAAACCAATTGGCAGAGAAGCATATTGCTGGTTACTGCGATAACAATTCATAATATACCTGAGGGGTTGGCAGTAGGAGTTGCCTTTGGTGCTGCTGCAGTCAACTTGCCCTCAGCTACCCTTGCCGGTGCAGTTGCTTTGGCCTTTGGAATTGCCTTACAGAATTTTCCCGAAGGGGCAGCAGTATCAATCCCACTCAGGAGAGAAGGACTTTCAAGGGCGAGAAGCTTTTGGTATGGCCAGCTCTCGGGAATGGTGGAGCCTGTTGCCGGAATTGTGGGAGCATTAGCGGTAATGGCAATGACGCCTTTGCTGCCCTATGCTTTGGCATTTGCCGCCGGGACAATGATTTATGTGGTTGTGGAGGAGGTTATTCCCGAGGCCCAGTCCAGTGGTAATTCTGACTATGCAACCATCGGTACCATGCTGGGATTTGTCCTGATGATGATTCTTGATGTGGGTTTGGGCTAAGGATAATTTTTCTGTTCTTTTGAAGTGGCAGGGTTTTTAAATATTAAAAAGAATATTTATTCTAGAAAGACTAATTTTACTTAACAAAGGAGCATCAACAGTATGGAATTTTTTTCACCGGAGTTTTGGTCAACTCTGCTGGCAATAGTTGTAATTGATCTGGCTCTGGCCGGGGATAATGCTATAGTAATAGGTTTGGCGGCAAGGAATCTGCCTAAGGAACAGCAGAAAAAAGTAATAATCCTGGGAACTCTTGGTGCAATAGTAATCCGTTCAATAGCAACCTTACTGGTAGTTTGGCTGCTGAAGATACCGGGGCTGCTGTTTATCGGGGGATTGATGCTGATCTGGATAGCCTATAAGCTTTTGGTGGAAGAACAGGGTCATGGAAATATGAAGCCGGGTGAAAGCCTGTGGGCTGCAGTTAGGACTATAATTATTGCTGATGCGGTAATGGGTTTGGACAATGTTTTGGCAGTTGCCGGTGCAGCTCACGGCAGCTTTGTATTAGTAGTTATTGGTTTGTTGATCAGTGTGCCGATTGTGGTTTGGGGGAGCACCATAATTATCAAATGGGTAGAACGTTATCCAAATATTATTTATGTGGGTTCAGCTGTCCTGGCTTGGACTGCAGCCAAAATGATCGTGGAGGAGCACTTTTTGGCAGGCATATTTCATGGCAACACGATTCTCAAAGGGACAGTAACTATTATTATTATAGCCGGAGTTCTTTTAGCGGGAAAAATAAAAAATAACAAAAAAGATCCAAATAATGCTTAAGCTATGAGGCTTGAAAAAACAGAGGGGGGGATTTGCCATGAGAAAAATCTTGGTTCCTGTTGATGGTTCTGAAGGCTCAGACAAAGCAGTAAGGTTTGCAATATCTCTTGCAACAGAGAGTAATGATGAGATAATTTTGCTGAATGTTCAGCATAGCTACAACACACCCCATGTAAAAAAGTTCTTCAGCCAGGAGGAGATCCGGGCCTATCAAGAGGAGCTAAGCAAGGATGTCTTCAGTCATACCCTGGAGCTCACAAATAATACCTCTGCTCAGGTCCGCACCCTTATGAGAAGAGGGGACCCGGGTAAGGAAATATGTGCCGAGTCCAAGGAGAGGGCTGCTGATTTTATCGTGATGGGCTATAGAGGCCTGGGGGCAGTAAAAAGGGCAATTATGGGAAGTGTGGCAACCAATGTGCTTCATGAGACCGAAATTCCTGTGGTAATTGTTCCCTAAATTAAATATAACAAATAATAGTAAAGCCTCCTGTAGCAGAAAATCTCTGGCTCGGGAGGCTTTTTTATAAAAACAGTAAAAGGGAGGTTTGTTCAGTGATTCACAGGCTTTCTGTTAAAACCGGCAAAAAGGATGAAATGCTTGACCTGACCGCTTTGGTCAAGTCAGTAATAAGGAAGGACAGGCTAATGGAGGGAACAGTAACTGTCTATTGTCCCCATACCACTGCAGGCCTAACCATAAATGAAAACGCCGACCCTGATGTGGTTAAAGACCTTATTATGCGCCTGAATGAAATTTTTCCCTGGAATCATCCCGGTGACAGGCATGGGGAAGGGAACTCTGCTGCCCACCTGAAAGCAAGTGTTATGGGATTTTCTCAAACCCTGTTGGTGACTGAGGGTGAATTGATTTTGGGAACCTGGCAGGGTTTATATTTCTGTGAATTTGACGGTCCGAGAAACCGAACCTGCTATGTAAGGACCAGCAGAGATCAGATTGGAGGCGAGTAATGGCCAAAGGATCAAATCAGAAGCTAAAGACCCTATACCTAATGAAAATACTTCAGGAAAAAACTGACGATGAAAATACAATAACCGTAAATGAAATGATTGCAGAGCTGGAAAAGTACGGGATTACCTCGGAGCGAAAATCCATTTATTCCGACCTGGAGGCCCTGACTCAATTTGGTATTGACATAACTATGCGAAAAACAAAAACCACCGGCTATTTTGTAGCCAACCGGTTTTTTGAGCTGCCTGAATTAAAGCTTCTGGTCGATGCTGTCCAATGCTCAAAGTTTGTTACCCATAAAAAAAGCAATGATCTTATCAAGAAAATACAGAGCTTCGCCAGTAAACACCAAGCAGCCTTGCTGCAACGCCAGGTTTATGTTGCCAATAGGGTTAAAACCATAAATGAGTGTATTTACTACAATGTAGATAAACTCTATACTGCTATCTCCGAAAACAAACAGGTTTCATTTAAATATTTTGAATACACCATAGACAAGGAAAAGAAGTTTCGCAAAAATGGGGAAAGGTACATAGTCAGCCCATACGCCCTGTCCTGGGACGATGAAAATTACTATCTAATAACCTTTTCCGAAAAGTATAAGGATTTCACCCATTACCGGGTGGATAAAATGATTGATATGGAGATTATGGAGGAAACAAGAGCAAAGCTCCCCAATGATGTTAGGTTTAATGTGGCCCAGTACTCCAAAAAGGTTTTTAATATGTTTGGCGGGCAAGAGGAAACAGTAAAGCTTCATTTTGACAATTCCCTGGTTAATGTAGTTATTGACCGTTTCGGCAAAGATATATCAATAGAAAAATCAGAGGAAGAGCAATTCTGTGTAAGAATAAAGGTTGCTGTAAGTCCGGCATTTTTTGCCTGGGTATTTCAGTTTGAAAACAAAGTAAAAATAATTTCCCCTGAATGTGTGGTAGAAGAATATAAAGCCCACCTAATAAAAACCTTAAAGCAGTATTAAAAGAGAGCAGCTATAAGGAAATATAAAACTATTTAAAACA
>JAAXTT010000053.1 GCA_013336365.1 Peptococcaceae bacterium | reverse complement strand
TGTCAAGAGTGAGGCATTTAATAATCCTGAATTAAGTGCTCTTCGCAGTGCGGTTTTTGAGAATACAGCAAGCAGGGAAGAAAAAAATAATTTTATGGCCCTACAGGAAAAACATATTGAAAAAATATTGACAGCCGGGTCAGAATACTTTGAAATTAAAGAGGTTACTGTTGATATCCCACCAAAAGCCAAAATATATAAATCAATTATTTGTAATAGCTGTGGTGAAAAAGTTATGGAAACCAGAACAGTAAGCAGTAATAATCATCTCCTGTGTCTGCCCTGTTCAAAACAAAGTAAGGAGGTATAATAAAAATGTACAGGAATTATATTGAAGTCGTGGTCAATGAAATGTTGACCCCTTTACTGTCGGAATATAAAAAGACAAATCCTGATATTTGCACCTGTGATAAGTGCTCTGAGGATATAAAGGCATTGGCACTAAACAATATGCCTCCCCAGTACGTTGTGGAGGAAAAGGGGAATATTCTAAAACGAGTTGACTATGATTTAATAGGTGGAAGAGCTCACGTAACCTCAGAGCTTATCAAGGCAATTCAGATTGTAAGTTCAAATCCAAAGCATGGATAAAAAATCTTATTAGGAAGTAGGAAGTCTTGCCACATTCTTTTAGTGGTAAGACTTTATTTAAATTAATCCAGCCAATATTAAAATACAGGGGGATCCCATGAAGATAGGAATTTTCACAGACAGCTACCGGCCATACAGAAGTGGGGTAGTTGAATCAATAGATTTGTTCACAAGAGAACTAAGAACTTTAGGTCACCAGGTAGATATTTTTGCACCAAGCTATCCTAAATGCATAAAGGATAGTCGGGTTTTTAGATTTGCTTCCTTGCCGGCGCCAACTAATCCGGATTTTACAATTGCTATACCTATTTCTATTAAGCTCAGACCTGCCATGAAAAAGATTATGCCAGATATAATTCATGTTCAGTCACCTTTTATTCTAGGAAGACTTGGGGCAAAATATGCCCGGTCATTAGATGTGCCGCTGGTTTTTACTTTTCATACGCTTTATGATTTGTATACCCACTATATTCCCTTTCTTCAAAGTCTCACTAAGGATATAACCAGGAGATACTATCGAGACTTCTGTAATAGTTGTGATCTTGTCATTACTCCTACAGATTCAATAGCAGATTATCTAAGAAAAAATGGAATTACAGCCGATATCCAGACAATACCTACCGGAATAGATATTGAATGTTTTGCTCTGAAGGACCAACAAAGCTATATTCATACAAAGCATGGTTTACCTAAAGATACTCGAGTGTTGCTTTGTGTCGGAAGGCTGGGACAGGAAAAAAACCTTCCTTTCCTAATTCATGTTTTTGCACGAATTCATGCTCGATATCCTGACACCCAAATGGTGCTGGTGGGGGGTGGTCCTGAGGAGGATAATTTAAAGGAAATGGCCTTTTCCCTAGGTGTTGGAGATAAAATAATATTTACCGGTGTCTTGGATAGAAAAGAGGTGGCAAAATATTACAATAGTGCATATTTGTTTGTTTTTGCCTCAATAACAGAAACTCAAGGACTGGTTATCGGTGAAGCAAAGGCAGCAGGTGTTCCTGCATTGGCTGTTAACGCTTATGGGGTCGGAGATATGATAGAGCATGGGATTGATGGTTTTCTAACTGATAATTCCTTTGATGACTTCCAAGAAAAGCTGGAGCTGCTTTTATCTGACATTGACTTAAGGAACCGGATGGGACAGACAGCATATGAAAATTCCTTTAACCTATCATCTGCTATAAGTGCACAGAAGCTTGTCACTTGTTACGAAGAACTGATTTATGCAAAAAACAATTCTAAGTAAAATAATATTCACATCAAGATAAGATAAAAACACCAGGACAGTTACTGGTGTTTTTATCTTATCTTGATGTGTTTTTTTTCTAGTATACTATGCTTCCTTGGATTGGGATGCAGCCCAGAAATATCCAGCAATCAGGGTACATGATATAGCTGCAACAAGAACTAAACTGGAAATCATCTTAACACCCCCTAACTCAAGTTAAATAGTTAACATTTAAATTATAATATTTTAATGAAATATTTATTTGACAATTCCTATTGTATTTTAACCTAATGATATGCAAAGAATCAATAGTAAAATACACATAAAGGGATAATTATTGCTAGCCCGGATAAAATACCGGAAACTTGCTGGTCAATTGGGAGCAGGATTATTATCAGGAGCTTTGGGGTAAATAATATTTGGTTAACATAATATATCTTATCGGAACCAATTTATTTTTCTATTTTTTATCCTTTCCTTCTTTTTCAATTATTTCTGTAATTTGGATAGCATTATAGTCTGATATATCCAAGCATTTGGCGCAATTGTCACATAGCTTATTAGAGTCAAGATCACAGATAAAGCAATTGCAACAATTATCACAAAGCTTATCCTCGTCTAAAATGCATACATCCGGTTGCTTACTGTCTTTATTATTTCCATTATTTGGCATATTAAATCTCACTATTCTTATTTAATCTCTGTGAATAATTCTATTTTATTTTAAAAAAAATTGCATTAGCTTCCCCTTTAAAGAGCAGAACAAAGGACTAAAGGGACGTAATTTTAAGGTAAATGGCTTTTTGCTGTTATCTATAAGCAGAATAATCTTAAAAAGACACCCCCTGTATTTGGGTGTCTTTTTAAGATTATTCTGCTTATTTTTTAGGCCTTTTGTTTTCTTTTTTTGAGAAACTCAGGTGCTATTTGAGGAAATAGTGCTACTGAGACCACATCTTCAGGCTTTTGAACACTATCCCCTGCCAGTTCCCTTGCCCTATCCAGCTCCGGCTCCAATAAATCTGCCGGTCTCACAGAAATTGGAATTTCATCTCCGATTATTTTTTTCTGTACATCTTTATTAACAGGCGCCGGGGGTCTTCCATAATAGCCCCGCATATAATTTTTCACCTCATCGGTTGCATAGCTGTAGCGAGAGCCAACTATAATATTTATTGCCGCCTGGGTTCCTACTATCTGACTTGAAGGAGTAACCAGAGGTGGAAAGCCAAAATCTTCCCGAACCCTTGGAACTTCAGCTAAAACCTCAGGAAGTTTGTCCAAGGCATTCTGTTCCTTTAATTGATTGACGAAATTTGAAATCATTCCTCCAGGAACTTGATAAATCAAAACATTAGTATCTACACTATTAGAGGAACTGTCAAATTCTTGGTATTTTTTTCTTATCTCACAGAAATAATCTGCTATTTTACTCAGACGGGTCAATTCCATATCAGTTTGATAAAGGCTATGGTCCAAGGATGCAACCATTGTCTCAATAGAAGGCTGAGAGGTTTGTAGCGCCATAGTCGAAATAGCACAGTCAATAACATCAACCCCTGCCTCTATGGCCTTCAGATAGGTCATGGCAGCCATGCCGCTGGTGTAATGAGCATGAATCTGTACAGGGATGTCTAGGATACCTTTCCAGCCCTTTATTATTTCATAGGCATTATAAGGAGATAAAATACCTGCCATATCCTTCAAACAAATGGAATCTGAACCCAATTCCTGAAGCTCTTTTGCCATTTTCATATAGAAGTCGTAATCATGTACCGGACTTACAGTATAAACAACAGTTGCCTGGGCATGAGCACCCTCTTTTTTAACAAATCTTATCGAGGACTCCATATTTCGAACATCATTTAAGGCATCAAATATTCGGAAAATATCCATGCCATTATTAACACTATGCTTAATAAATTCCTCCAATATATCATCTGCATAATGACGATAGCCAACTATATTCTGTCCTCGCAAAAGCATTTGAAGCTTAGTTTTTTTAAATCTGCTTTTTAGAATGCTTAATCTCTCCCAAGGATCTTCATTAAGAAACCTCATGCAGGAATCAAAGGTAGCACCACCCCAAACCTCCGCAGAGTGAAAACCCATACTGTCAATGTCCTCGACTATTGGTAGCATATCCTCCAGCTTCATTCTGGTGGCTAAAAGGGATTGATGGCCATCTCTCAGGGTTGTATCTGTTATCCCAACCTTTCTTTTGTTCATCATTACACCTCCTTGAAAATTATAACCCAACAATTTTAGAAAGGCTGCGAACAGACGCTATTGATTTATTTAGTTCAATTCTTTCCTTATCACTTAAGTCTACCTCGATGATTTTTTCTATACCTTTACTGCCTATTATTGCAGGTACTCCGAAGTACATATCCTGTTGCTGATATTCCCCCTGAAGATAGGCAGCTACCGGCAGTATTCTTTTTTTATCCTTTAGGATTGCTTCAGCCATCTGGATTACCGAGGCAGCAGGCGCATAATAGGCACTTCCTGTTTTTAGGTAATTTACTATTTCTGCTCCGCCTTTTCTGGTTCTTTCAACCAATATATCTATTCTTTCCTGGGGAATTAATTTATCAATAGGGATTCCACCTGCATAGCTGTATTTCACAAGAGGCACCATATCATCACCATGACCTCCCAATACAAAGGCACTGACATCCTCAAAGGAAATACCCAATTCCAATGCAATAAAGGTTCTAAATCTTGCCGAGTCCAATACTCCTGCCATTCCCATTACTCTTTGTGCCGGGAAGCCACTGGCTTTCCAAGCAACCTGGGTCATAACATCCAAGGGATTAGTTACTACAATAATTATTGCCTCAGGTGAATATTCTGCTGCCAACCTAGCACATGAGGAAACTATTTCAGCATTGATGGACAATAAATCATCTCTGCTCATTCCCGGTTTTCTTGCTATTCCGGCAGTTATAATAATAAGATCAGAGTTTTTGGTGTCTGCATAGTCATTAGTACCGGAAATATTGCAATCAAAGCCTTCTATTGGTGCAGCTTCCATAAGGTCAAGAGCTTTTCCCTGAGGAACTCCTTCTGCAACATCAATAAGCACAATGTCTCCCAGTTCTTTTGCTGCTGCCCAGTGGGCACAGGTAGCTCCCACATTACCTGAGCCAATAATAGTAATTTTTTTTCTCTTCATTGTGGTAACCTCCTAAAATATTTGCCTGTTAAATTGTGCTAATTTATGCTAAAGAGGAATATTGCCATGTTTTTTATTGGGTAATGATTCCTTTTTATTTCTCAGTATTTCCAAGGAATTAATGATTCTATCCCGTGTATCTCTTGGGTCAATAACATCATCAATGTAGCCGTGAGCGCTGGCCACATATGGATTGGCAAATTTTTCCCTATATTCTTCAGTTAACCTGGTTCTGGTTTCTTCAGGTTCATCAGCCTGGGAAATTTCTTTTTTATAAATTATATTTACCGCGCCTTCCGGTCCCATCACCGCTATCTCTGCTGTTGGCCATGCAAAAATCATATCTGCCCCTAAGCTTCTGCTACACATGGCAATATAGGCACCTCCATATGCCTTTCTTAAAACAACAGTTATTTTTGGAACAGTGGCTTCAGAATAGGCATAAAGCATTTTGGCACCATGCCTAATTATCCCTCCATATTCCTGACTGGTTCCAGGCAGAAATCCCGGAACATCCACCAGAGTAATTAGTGGGATATTAAAGGAGTCACAAAATCTAACGAAGCGAGCAATTTTATCTGAAGCATTTATATCTAAACAGCCGGCAAGATACTCCGGTTGGTTGGCTACAATGCCAACTGATTTTCCCTTTATCCGAGCAAAGCCTATCACTGCGTTCATTGCATAGTTTGCCTGAATCTCAAAAAAGTCACCGGAATCCACAATAGCAAGAATAATCTTTTTTACATTATATGGGTAGTGAGGATTTTCCGGGATTATCTTTAATAATTCATCCTTTGAAACATTTGGGTCTATTGATTCCTTGCAGGACAAATTGTCGCTATTATTCTGAGGTAAAAAAGCTATCAGCCTCCGAATAGACTTTATACATTCCTCCTCATTATCTGCTAAAAAATGAGCAACTCCACTGGTTTGATTGTGGGTCATTGCTCCGCCAAGAACCTCCATTGATACCTCTTCACCGGTCACAGCTTTTATTACTTGAGGTCCGGTAATAAACATCTGGCTTGTATCCCTTACCATAAATATAAAATCAGTTATGGCCGGTGAATATACTGCACCCCCGGCACAGGGTCCCATTATTGCTGAAATTTGAGGTATAATTCCGGAAGCTTTGGTATTTCTATAGAAAATCTCACCAAAACCATTCAGGGCATCAACACCCTCCTGTATTCTTGCGCCTCCTGAATCATTGAGGCCGACTATTGGTGCCCCTACTTTGATTGCATCATCCATAATTCTACATATTTTTGCCGCATGAATCCTGCCTAAGGAACCACCTATAACTGTAAAATCCTGGGAATACACAAAAACAATACGCCCCTCTATCTTTCCAGAACCAACAACTACACCTTCACCAGGAGCTTTTAAATTATCAACATTCTCATCACCGGCAAATACTACGGTTTCATTAAAGCTTCCCGAATCAAAAAGCAGAGTTATTCTCTCTCGGGCTGTGAGTTTCTTTGCCGAATGCTGTTTGTTTATTTTTTCCTGACCGCCGCCGGAAGCAATCTTCTCCTTTAATAAATTAAGTGCTACTAATTGTTCATGAATATTCATTTATTCTACTTCCTTTCACAAATCTCGATCAAAGTCCCAAAAGATGCTTTGGGATGAATAAAGGCTATTTTTGAACCATTGGCACCGATTCTCGGCATCTCATCAATAAGTCTGACTCCTGATTTCTTCAGTTCCTTTAGGGTTTCCTCTATGTTTTCTACTTGAAAGGCAACATGCTGGACTCCCTCACCATTTTTTTCAATAAATCTGGCTACGGGTCCATCTTCCGAGGTTGATTCCAAAAGCTCTATTTTTATATCCCCAACCGGAAGGAAGGCTACCCTAACCTTCTGTTCTGAAACCTCTTCTATTTTGCTTAGCTTAATGCCTAAAGTATCCTGATAAAAAGCAAGAGCGTCAGCTATGCTTTTTACAGCTATGCCGATATGGTCAATTTTAATGGTCATTTATCTGTTCACATCCTGAAGGTTATTTATACCAACTGAATATTATTCTTTATGAAATTAACAATATCCTGAGTTGGCGTACCCGGTCCAAATATTTCAGATACCCCGGTTTCTTTTAGAAAGGGAATATCCTCTTCTGGGATTACTCCTCCTCCCAAAACAAGTATATCCTCCGCACCATTATTTTTCAAACCGGCTACAACTGCAGGAAAAAGATGATTATGAGCACCGGAAAGTATGCTTAAGGCCACTACATCAACATCCTCTTGGATTGCTGCTTGAACAATCTGTTCAGGGGTCTGGCGCAAACCGGTATATATAACTTCCATCCCGGCATTGCGCATTGCCTGGGATATTACCTTTGCCCCCCGATCATGACCATCCAATCCGGGCTTGGCTACCAAAACTCTAATCGGTTGATGGTTCATATCTCATCCTCCTATTTAAAATACAATATGCTGTTTATATTCGCCAAATTCTTGCCGCAATACATCACATATTTCACCAAGGGTTGCATAATTTTTAACAGCATCAATAAAATATTCCATCAGATTATCATTTCCCCTTGCTGCCTTCTTTAGCTCTGATAAAACCAATTCTACTCTATGGTTGTCCCTACCCGCCTTTAATTTTTTCAGCTTCTCCAGCTGTATTTCCTGAACTACCGGATTAACCCTAAGAAGACCGGTGGGCATTTTTCTTTCTGTTATAAATTTGTTTACCCCTACTACTACCTTGCTGCCACTTTCAATATCCATTTGATAACGGTAAGCACTGTCCTTTATCTCTTTTTGCATAAAATCTATTGCTTGTACCGCCCCGCCCATCAGGTCTATTTCTTCTATATATTTCATGGCCTTGTTTTCTATTTCTGTGGTCATGCTTTCAATCAGGTATGAGCCTCCAAATGGGTCTACCGAATCAGTCACCCCTGTTTCATAGCCAATTACTTGCTGGGTCCGCAGGGCAATCAAAACTGAATCCTCATTTGGTAATGCTAAGGCCTCATCCCGGGAATTGGTATGCAGGGACTGTGTCCCTCCCAGCACTGCACTTAAAGCCTGATACGCAACTCTAATAATATTAACATCCGGCTGTTGTGCAGTAAGAGTGCTTCCTGCTGTCTGGGTGTGAAAGCGCAGCATCATGGAACGAGGATTCTTTGCGCCAAATCGTTCCTTCATAATTTTAGCCCAAAGTCTTCGCGCAGCCCTGAATTTAGCAATTTCTTCCAAAAAATTCATATGCCCATTAAAGAAAAACGATAATCTCGGAGCAAAATCATCAACATCCAAGCCTACATCAATGGCGGCTTTCACATATGCAATACCATCAGCCAATGTAAAGGCAACCTCCTGGACTGCTGTTGAACCGGCCTCTCTTATATGGTAGCCACTTATACTGATAGAGTTCCAATTGGGAATTTTTTTAATACAATAGGAAAATGTATCTGTTATCAGTCTCATAGATGGCTTGGGAGGAAATATATATGTTCCTCTGGCTATATATTCCTTAAGAATATCATTCTGAATAGTTCCCTTAAGCTTATTTGCCGGAATTCCCTGTTTTTCAGCTACAGCTATATACATTGCCAAAAGTATTGCCCCAGGTGAGTTTATTGTCATTGAAGTGCTAACCTGATCCAATGGTATCTCATTAAACAGCGTTTCAATATCCAAAATAGAGTCGATTGCAACTCCAACCTTACCTACCTCTCCAGCTGCCAAAGGATGGTCTGAATCATAGCCAATTTGAGTAGGCAAATCAAAGGCTACTGAAAGGCCGGTCTGTCCCTGCTTTAATAAATATTTAAATCTATTATTTGTTTCTTCTGCTGAGCCAAAGCCTGCATACTGTCGCATTGTCCATAATCTGCCTCGATACATATTGGGCTGGACTCCTCTGGTGTAGGGATATTCTCCGGGAAGTTCGAGATTTGAATTATTGCAGTTGAC
>JAAXTT010000052.1 GCA_013336365.1 Peptococcaceae bacterium | reverse complement strand
GTTGACCAACGCAGCATTTACCTTCACCTCCCTTTCCTACTTCCTTTTTATCCGAATATAAAGCAAATCTATATTTTTGGCCCTTTGCTTAGCCCCACTTGCGGCCAGCACCTCCTGCCAAGACCATCATCATCAGCACCAATAGTGAATAGGGAATCATTGTTGACCAACGCAGCATTTACCTTCACCTCCCTTTCCTACTTCCTTATTTTGGCAATTAACATCGTATCGGCATTATTCTTCAATTACTTAACCCCACTTGCGACCTGCACCTCCTGCCAAGACCATCATCATCAGCACCAACAGTGAATAGGGAATCATTGTTGACCAACGTAGCATTTACCTTCACCTCCTTCCTAGTATATAAACCTATAGAAAACAAAAACCGACCACTAAGTGGTCGGTTACGCTCCGGCTATGTACAGGTTATGAGCGTCCAATAGAACCTGACAATTATCGCCTCCACACTACATAACTATCAATAACTCTGCAAAATCTAGCTAACGTCTTTATTAAGCATAATTTTCTGGATTACTAAAAATATTCCTATCGCTATAAGTATATCTCCAACACTGTACACATTGACATAAGGCAGATAAAAAATATCACAGAGATATCTTAAATTTGTTTCATTTGTTATGGGAACAATATTATAAGATGCTGCACCTGAATTGATTTTTTCAAGTGCCTCTACACTGGAGGGCATATAGCCCCCATTGGCAATTATAGCGGCTCCATTGGCCACTACCCCTGAACCGTAAATTATAAGGCCGGAAACCTTGTAATTGATAATAATAAAATACAACAAAAAAACAATAGATGCAACATAAAATATATTGGTCAGGGAGTATCCTCCGGCATAACTTTCCCAGATAGGATTAAAAATAACAATCTGAATACCTATAGACATTAAAACCAGCCAAGTTTTGTTAAATCTAAAGGTGATAAGATTTTGCCAGCTTCCTCCCCTAAACAGGGCAATCAACACTGCAATAAATACCATTAGGGACAAATACAAATTATATCCTACCTCCAGCTATTCACTTTCTAACGCAATCAAGAAAGCCTCAACCACATCCGGGTCAAACTGCCCTCCTGAGTGTTTCTTCAACTCAGCCAAAGCCTCCTCCCTGGTTAATGCTTTCCGGTAGGGACGGTCTGTTGTCATGGCATCATAAGTATCTGCCACTGACAATATTCTAGAGCCGATATTAATTTCTTTGCCTTTCAAGCCTCTAGGATACCCTGAACCGTCATACCGTTCATGGTGCTCTCTAACTAAAACAGAACCTTTTTTGTACATATTCAGAGGCTCTAAAATTTTAAAGGCAATATCCGGGTGAGTTTTCATGACTTCCATTTCTTCATTGGTTAGATAGCCGGGCTTAAGCAATATATCATCTCTTATACCAATTTTACCCAGATCGTGTACCCGTCCTGCCATCTCAATAATTTTATAGGTATCTTCATCAATAGCCAGTTTATCAGCTATCATGCAGGCATATTCAGTAACCCTCTGAGAATGCTCTGCTGTATAATGATCTCTCTTATCAACAAAATCCGCCAATATTTCCAAGGTGTTTTTCGTTTCAATCTTCAATGAAATATAGCTTCGAAAGCTGGAATCAGAAATAATCAGCAGAGGAACAATAATTATCATGGTAAGGGGATGATCTTTATACAAAAGGACCATTAGCATACTAATTGGAGCCAGTGCCAAATAATTAAGAATTATGACCTTAAAGTCAGTTTTTATAACAGAAAACAGACTCTGTCTTAGGGTGAATGCTACAATAGCAGAAACCAGGAAAAGGTTGGCAAGTATATAGGCAGTACCTGCACCAATAAAAGCAAATATATCATCTGGCAAGGTCAGTAACAGATCTGTCCTTTTGAAGAAAACAAAAAATACCCCTGCACAATAAATGGAAATCGCAAACTGGCTGATGTTGAAAAACAGCTTTACTATACCTTTTCTACCCCAAAGGTCAGTCACAGCAGTGACGAGGGCTGCAACAATTATCGCATCCCAGAAGCCATAAATAACTATTATCGTTAAATGGATAATAAATGAAAGAGTATACTGCAAATCAGCACTGGCTTGAATTGGTCTGATTTCCAATGGAGTTGCAATCAGAAACCACACCAGTATAACCCAGATATCTGCAGTCTGCACACTGGAAAACGCATTATACAGAAGAATACCACCGGCTGAATATACAAACAATAGATATATCTTGGCCTTTAGTGACAATTGATTACACCTTCAATAATACGGGATTTTATTGCAAACCTTATTAAGATAAAAGCAATCTTCTTCATTGGCTATTGAAATTCCTTTGCCTGGGCAATTAATCAAAAACAAAAACCTAATAAATGTTATTATATTATTGCTGGGAAAAAGTTGACATTACCCGGATATTATATTATATTAAAGTCAAAGATAGTCAAAGATAGATACGGGCATGAGATTTTTACTAAATAACAACAAAATCAGGCTATCACACTGAGATATCCTAAATTAAAGGCAGGTGAAAAAAATGGAAATCCCTTATCTTGATTATTACCAAACCTTAGGCGTGGCTAAAAATGCCTCGGAGAAAGAAATAAAAGCCGCCTATCGGAAACTGGCTCGTCAATGGCATCCTGACCTGCAGCCTGAAAAAGAAAAGGATGCGGGAGAGGCGAAATTTAAAAAAATAGTCGAGGCCTATGAGGTACTAAGTGACCCGGAAAAAAGGGCAAAGTACGATCAACTTGGAGAAAACTGGAACTCTGAACAACAATTCCATCCTGAAGCTGAAGGATTTCATTTTTATTCCGAAGCCGGAGAAAGTGGATTCAGTGACTTTTTCGACCTTTTCTTTGGGGGCGGCAGAGGCTTTAAACAGCCTGAACAAAGAAACCCCTACCAACAAATACCCGGACAGGACATAGAGATTCCATTGCAGCTGACTTTAGAGGAAGCATTTCAGGGAGGAGAAAAAACGATACGATTTTCAACAGGTGACACAAACAATATCAAGACCCTTACTGTCAAAATACCTCCCGGGATCAATGCCGGCAACAAAATAAGGTTAAAAGAGCAGGGTGGAAAAGGGATTAACGGAGGAAAAGCGGGTGACCTGTTTCTATTGATACAGCTTTTACCTCACTGCAACTTTAAAGTTGCAGGCAACAATCTTGAAACCGAGCTGGTTATTACTCCTGAACAGGCAATACTTGGAACGCAGACAACAGTACCTACAATCGAAGGCTTGGTAAACCTGAAAATTCCGCCAAGAACAAAAGCCGGACAAAAATTGCGTCTTAAAAACAAAGGATTTAATAACAAGGGCGACCAAGGTCACCAATATGTAAACATAAAAATAGATATACCCAAGGAAATCAGTCCTGAGGAAGAAAAACTGTATCAGCAGCTTGAAGCTATCAGAAAACAAAAATCTGCCTGATAAAGGGAGGAAAACAATATGAACGGCAATCAATATACTAAGAAGTCCCAGGAAGCCCTATCAGCTGCTCAGCAGCTGGCTGCAAGAAGACATCATCAAGAGGTTACCGGCAAGCACCTTCTGGCTGCGATGCTTACCCAGGAAAATGGTACTGCCGTTACCCTTCTTGAGTATGCCCAGGTAAATCATCAAGCGCTTATTGGCTACACCGAGGAATTACTGAAAAAGATTCCCTCAGTTACAGGCTATGAAAGCTCTCTTTATATGAGCTCTGCCCTGGCCCGAGTAATGTCAAAGGCTGCTGAGGAAGCCAATAACATGAAGGATGAATATATAAGCATAGAGCACCTTTTATTGGCACTTCTGGACGAAGGCGAAAAGGAACTAAAAGAGATTCTTAAAAAATCCGGGCTAACCCGAGATTCTCTCCTCAGTTCCCTTAGGAAGCTAAGGGGCAGCCAGAGAGTTACCGGGGAAAACCCGGAAGAAACTTACCAGGCATTGACTCGTTACGGCAAGGACATAACTAAGCTGGCTAAGGAAGGTAAAATAGACCCAGTCATAGGCAGAGATAATGAAATACGTCGTGTTATAGAAATATTATCCCGGAGAACAAAAAATAATCCGGTTCTGATCGGAGAGCCGGGGGTAGGTAAAACCGCCATAGCAGAAGGGTTGGCAAGCCGGATTATTAACCGGGATGTACCTGAAAGCTTAAAGGACAAAAAAGTCATTGAATTGGATATGGGTTCTCTGATAGCCGGCGCTAAATACCGGGGTGAGTTTGAAGAAAGACTAAAGGCTGTCCTTAAGGAAGTAGAGGAGTCTCAAGGAGAGATAATTCTTTTTATCGATGAAATGCATACTGTTGTTGGCGCAGGTGCAGCAGAAGGTGCAATGGATGCAGGCAATATTTTAAAGCCTATGCTGGCAAGAGGCGAGCTAAGAACCATCGGTGCCACTACCCTGGATGAATATAAAAAGCACATTGAAAAGGATGCTGCCCTGGAAAGACGTTTTCAGCCGGTTTTGGTAAATCCACCTTCAGTTGAAGATACCATTTCTATCTTGAGAGGTCTCAAGGAAAGATATGAGGTCCACCACGGAGTCAGAATCCAAGACAATGCCCTTGTTGCTGCAGCCACCTTGTCAGATCGCTATATATCAGACCGGTTTTTGCCGGACAAGGCAATCGACCTGGTAGATGAATCTGCTGCAAGACTTAGAACAGAAATTGATAGCAAGCCCAGTGAACTGGATGAAATCACCCGAAGAATTATGCAGCTGGAGATAGAAGAAGCTGCTCTGAAAAAGGAAAAAGACCAGGTTTCTCAGGAAAGACTTGAAAAGCTTAAACAGGAACTGGCTGAGCTGAGAAGTGAGTCCGACGTAATGACTGCCCAGTGGCAGATTGAGAAACAGGCAATTGCCAAGGTAAGACAATTAAAACAGGATCTTGATGACACTCGCAAACAGATTGAAAAGGCTGAGCGGGAATACGATCTTAACCGACTAGCTGAGCTGACTTATGGAAGAAAAAATGAACTTGAGCGCCAGTTAAAAGACGAGGAAGAGATACTTGCAAATAAACAAAAGGATAATATGCTACTGAAGGAAGAGGTTGACGAAGAGGATATAGCCAAGGTTGTTAGTCGCTGGACCGGAATCCCTATAAGCAGAATGATGGAGGGAGAAAAGGAAAAGCTCCTAAATCTGGATAAGGAATTGAAAAAACAGGTTATCGGTCAGGAAGAAGCTGTAATAGCAGTTGCAGATGCTGTACTCAGAGCCCGGGCTGGCATCAAAGACCCTTCCCGTCCAATCGGCAGCTTTATCTTTCTCGGACCAACCGGGGTTGGTAAAACAGAGCTGGCTCGTGCCTTGGCAAGAAATTTATTTGATGATGAGCGTAGTATAACCAGGCTGGATATGTCTGAATATATGGAGAAGCACTCAGTATCCCGACTTATTGGCGCACCGCCCGGCTACATCGGCTACGAAGAGGGAGGCCAGCTTACTGAAGCTGTGCGTCGCAAGCCCTACTCAGTAATTTTACTTGATGAAATTGAAAAAGCCCATCCGGATGTATTTAATGTTCTTCTTCAATTGCTGGATGATGGAAGACTAACTGACGGCCAAGGCCGGACAGTAAATTTCCAAAACTCAGTTATTATCATGACTTCCAACTTAGGCAGTCATGAGATACTCAGCCAGCAAGAAAAAGGGATTGATTTTGACAGCATAAAATCCGGCATAATAAAGATTTTGGGCAATCATTTCAGACCGGAATTTCTCAATAGAGTTGATGAAATTGTAGTATTCCATGCTCTTGATCAGTCTCAAGTAAGAATGATTGCAGGGCTTTTACTGGACAAACTGGAGGATAGAATAATTTCAGGTACCGGAATCAAATTAGAATGGGATGATTCGGCACTTGATCACCTTGCCACAAAGGGCTATGAACCATCATTTGGAGCCAGACCTTTGAAACGGCTGATTCAACAGGAGGTAGAGACACCATTAAGCCGGTTGTTAATAAAAAGTGAAATTTGTCCGGGAGATACAGTTAAAATAAGTTTTGAAGATCAATCTCTAAGGTTTTCTGTGAAAAAATAATCCCTTGATTAATAATCTGTACTCAGGCTTATCAAAGGCCGGTCAATATAGTGGGGCTTGTTTAAAAAACAGGCCTCACTATTACCGTTAGGATATAACTGAAAAATCTGCTTATATTAACCGCTTTTGATTTAAAGGGAAAGACCTCTTAATTGTAGAATAATCAGATTATTGGGGGTATTAATGTGAACATTCCGCTTTGTCCCGATTGCAATGACCGGGGTCTGATTATTATTGATAGCAATAATGTCCATATTTGCAAATGTGCCGATAAAATAAAAACCGCCGGTCTGGCAGAGTATTCTCATATGACAGCTTCCCTCCGTCAGAAAAACTTTGAAAACTTTAATTTGGATTACTATTCTAAAACTATAAAAGACCCCTTGATTGGCAAGACTCACCAGGAAATTGCCACAATTTCACTTAAAAATTGCAGTATGTTTGTCAAGGATTATCTGGAGGGGAAAAACCCCCAGGGTCTTTATATCTTCGGCCAGGTTGGGTCAGGTAAAACCCATTTAGCCTGCAGCATTGCCAACAGTCTGATAAAACATGGTGTAGAAGTCTTGTTTATAGTAGTACCTGACTATATAGACGATATTAAATTCTCCTGGGATGAAAGCACCTCCTATCGTGAAAAAGAGATCCTGGACCAAGGTCGGGAAGCAACAATTTTAATTATGGATGATTTGGGTGCTCACAGCTATTCAGACTGGACAAAAAGCAAAATATATTCAATATTGAATCACCGGATTAATACGGGCTTACCTACTATAATCACCTCCAACCTAAACTTTCAAGATATTGAAAAATATCTTGATACCAGGATAAGCTCAAGAATTATTGAACTATGCAGACCACTAATGCTACAGGTCGATAAAAATGAAGATATTCGTTTAAAAAAATCTACCGAGAAAACTTTTCTTAAAAAATAGTTCGATACCTTAAATTACCACCAAGACAAAGCTTAAACCAACCCCAAGTCAGTTAACGCTAAGAAGGCTATTTAACCTGGTAAAGGTTAAAATGACCTTGACTTTATTGGCACTGTTTGTTAGAATTGTTTTTGCTGACAACCAGCAGTACTAGTGATTTTAATAATGTGGTGGGTGTAGCTCAGCTGGTTAGAGTACCAGATTGTGGCTCTGGGGGTCGTGGGTTCAAGTCCCATCATCCACCCCAATATACTGGGGCGTAGCCAAGCGGTAAGGCACCGGTCTTTGGAATCGGCACTCGTTGGTTCGAATCCAGCCGCCCCAGCCAAGTTTTACCTTGGAATTACCAATTTGTGAGCCATTAGCTCAGCTGGTAGAGCACCTGACTTTTAATCAGGGTGTCGAAGGTTCAAGTCCTTCATGGCTCACCAAACATAAAGACAGATTCTAGTCTAAGCTAGAATCTGTCTTTATGTTTTCTTAAGTTTTCCTTCCTTAATTTTCAAAACACCTACACCTAAAATCACAAGAACAAAGGAATAAAACAGAGTTACTGCTAAAAAAGAAAACCTCTCATCTATGAAACCCCCTATAGGTGGCCCCATAAATAAACCCACTGACCAAGCTACATTTACTAAGCCAAAATTCTTGGCATAATCCTTCCTGTCTTCTGCCTCAGAATAATCAGCCAGCAAGGGTAAGCATGGCGTAATTACCGCACAGGTTGCAATACTGAAAAGAGCACTGACTATGTATAATAAAAACAAACTGGTGGTCAAGGCGAAGAAAGGCGCCAATACAGCTGCCCCAGCCAATCCATAAAGTATCAGCAAACGATAGCCAATACGATCGGACATCCCCCCCAGAATTGGCTGAAATATTGAAAAGGTCAAACCATACAAACCAAAAAATATTCCAATCCCCCTGCTATCTAAATTAAAATCTCTGTTTAGATAAATTGGCAGCAAGGGTTCAAGCATGCCAAAGCTTAGACTAACCACCATAGCCAAAGACAGGGCCAGAAAAATTCTTTTGTCTGCAAAAAATCCTTTCTTTGAATAGGTTATAATTCTGCAGGCACTGTTTCTGTCATTGACAGGCACTAGGTAAAGAACAATTATTATCGGCAGAATCATTACAGCAGTTCCTATAAAGGGTGCTTTATAGCCAAAATATTTAAATACAAAACCACTGAAAAAAGGTCCGACTATAGTTCCCAGACCAGTTAGAGACATCATTAGTCCCAATCTGCCACCCCTTTTACCGGAAGGGAAAAGATTTGTAGCCTCAGCAAGACCGGAGGTCCAAATAGCTGCCCCACCTGCACCTTGAATAAATCTTGATATCAGGAGGAGTATCATATTGTCTGCAAACGCAAAGGATATGGTTGAAATAAATAAAGTAACCAAACCTGCCAGCATTATTTGCCGATTGCCAAAATAGCTGCAAAGAAAACCGGATAAAACGCTTACCAGCAATAAAGCAAGGGAATAGACTGCAAAGACCAAGCCTAAATCGCTGGGAGTCAGACCAAATACCTCTGCATAATAGGGAACCAAGGGAGTAATAAGCCCATATTCCAAGGATTCTATAAATAATGCCGCACTTAGAAATAGAAAAATTGTATTATTCAGAAATAAGGACTCCTTTTTAAAGATTTAATCAGGTTCCTGATTGTTGACGTAATCCCTCAACCATGCTAACATATAAAATGCTATCAAGGCAACTTGCTAGCAACAGTAATGCGGGCGTGGCGGAATGGCAGACGCGCTGGACTTAGGATCCAGTGGGAGTGATCTCGTGGAGGTTCAAGTCCTCTCGCCCGCACCATAATTTGTCCGAAAACTCGCTATTTACGCGGGTTTTCAGCATTTCTGGCGGGAATTTTTCCTGTCGAAAATGCTTTTTGCACATAAAAAAAGACAGTAAGAGGGAAAGCTTACCCCCT
>JAAXTT010000167.1 GCA_013336365.1 Peptococcaceae bacterium | reverse complement strand
TGAGGCGGAGGAGCTGTGGAGATATGATCCTGTGGATATTTTCAACAGCTGGGAGGATATGCTGAAGTATCTATAGAATATTTAATACCTAAGAACATTAGAATAAAGAGGTAATGAGGCAGTAAACAGAAATACCAAGTACTTTTTAATGGAGAGGATGCAGGTATATGCGTCTGGTTAATGTTGCTGAAACGGTTCTTTTTTCTCAGATGGCAAAGATGTCCACAAAGGACTGCAAATGTGATTGTGAGAGATGCAAGCTTGATATTGCTGCTATTGCCTTAAATAATTTGCCTCCTTCTTACGTGGTGTCAACTGAAGGAGAGGTTGTAAGGTCTGTCAGCAACCAGCTTAAGGTTGATGTGCAGAGAGAGCTGGATCTGGCAAAGAAGAAGGTTTGTGGGAAACCACATCATGAACGATGCTAAAGCGCCAATAATCAATAGTTATTTTTTCCACAGGCACAGTGATTAGCTGTGCCTGTGTTTGTAGGGTAACTTAGGAAAAGAGGTTTTGGGGGATGACTGATACAGTTAATATTGCTCTGGGGCAAATAAGGGTTATACCCGGTCGTCCCGATATAAATGTAGATACAATGTTAAATATGATCTCAGAGGCAAGAGAATCCGGAGCTGATATAATAGTTTTTCCTGAAATGGCGCTTTCCGGGGTTATGCTGGGAGACACTTGGGAGCAGGAGTCTTTTTTGAGGGATTGTGAGGAATATGGCAATCAGATAATCAAAGCTGCTACAGATATTTGTGTTGTCTTTGGAAATGTGGCAGTTGACTGGAACAGGGCTAAGGCAGGGGACAGGGTACCCAGATACAACGCACTTTTTGTTGCCTATAAGGGGAGATTGCATGGGGGAGAAGATTTTTCATATCCCTTCAGAATAATGAATATGGAAAATTCCGATTTTTTTTACAGCCTGGATGATTTTGCCAAAGAAAGAGGAAAAGTCCCCGGAGAAATATCCAGACCGGTTATGGTCAATATTGATGGGCGTCAAATTAAAATTGCCTGTTATATTGATAGTGAGGTGCTTGCTTATCAGTCTGACTCTGATTTGATGGTAAAAATCTCAAGCAGACCATTTTATATTGGAGCAGGGGTTAAAGATCAGGATTCTTTCTCAGAAATAGCAAAAGAGAAAAATATCCCACTGGTGCATGTCAATGCTGTTGGCTCACAAAATAACGGCAAGGCAGTTTTGATTTTTCCCGGCTACAGTAAAATATATAATAATATGGGCAAAATTATCGGCTGTTGCCAGGAGTACCAACCTAGTTTGTCTATGACAAGGCTTAATCTGACTAATAGTGGAACTGAGCTTCCGGTTAAGCTTGAAAAAGAAGACAATGAAACAGCATTTTTATATAAGGCAGTTATTAATGGAATCAAAGAGTTTCTAAGGTCAATCGAGATGGAGAGGGTAGTTATCGGTGTTTCCGGAGGTATAGATTCTGCTCTAAGTGCCGCTCTATACAGTAAGGTATTAGGTCCTGACAATGTTTTATTGGTCAATATGCCCAGCATTTATAATTCTGCGACTACCAGAAATCTTTCAGCACGACTTGCCAGAAATTTAGGTTGCCTTTACACTGAGGTGCCGATACAGGATTCAGTCGAATACACAGTTAAGCAGGTAAGCAATGCGAAAATTGTCCGGCTAAGAGATAACTTTGAATTCGAACTGAAAGTATCCGCCTTTATGCAGGAGAATATCCAGGCACGAGATCGTTCTTCTCGGTTGTTGGCAGCATTTGCTGCAGCTTATCGCGGCGGTTTCACCTGTAATGCCAATAAAAGTGAAATTACAGTTGGTTATTCAACCTTTTATGGAGATCAGGCCGGTTTCTTCGCAGCCCTGGCAGACCTCTGGAAGAATCAGGTCTATGCTCTGGCAGAATATCTTAACAAATACATATATAAGGACTGGGTTATTCCGGAAGAGATATTTGGTCTGGTGCCAAGTGCGGAGCTATCTGCAGAGCAAGCAGTTGATCAGGGAAAGGGAGATCCTCTTGTTTATCCCTATCATGATTATTTGTTTAAGGCATTTACAGAGGATTCGCCCAGGCTGACCCCAGAGGATATTCTTGGGTTTTACTGTAAAGGTAATTTAGAGGAAATAATTGGCTGTGAGACCGGATTAGTTAATAGGATTTTTAAAAATCCCTCGGATTTTATTGCTGATTTGGAGCGATGGTGGCAAGCCTACACCGGCATATCAATTGCAAAGAGAATTCAGTCTCCGCCATTATTGATTTTGAGAGAAAAATCCTTTGGCTATAATCTTTGGGAGGCACAAAACAGTCCATATTTTTCATTGGGATATAAATTTCTAAAAGAGAAAATATTATCAGAGAGAAATAATAAATAACTATATAAGATCGTTTTGTATGCAGTATAATGTATTTATAATGCTGGATCCGATTTTGGTAGCGGGTTGTTTTTGGAGGCGATTATTTGTATAAAAAGATTTTTGAATCTTTCTCTATTGGCGAAATAAAACTATCCAATCGGATTGTTGCGTTACCTTTTTTTACTGCCTATGGCAGCTTTGGTGGTCATATTACCCGAGCAGTTTTGCAGCATTATGAAGATATTGCCGCAAACGGACCGGCCATGGTTATTACTGAGAATTTTGTTGTTAATAAGGAGCAATCTCATTTCGGACATATATTAAGGGCTGATAGTGATTTATTTCTTCCCGGACTCAATGATTTGGCAGAAAGAATAAAGAAATATGGTGCTGTTGCCTGCTGTCAAATCAACCATGCAGGTAGATTTGCCCAGGTTGAGCATCCTGTATCAGCATCATCTGTTCCACTGATTAGTGGAGGTACTACTCCCCATTCTCTTACTGTGGAGGAAATAAAGGGAATTTATCTCGATTATGCAAAAGCTGCTGTTAGAGTCAGAGATGCCGGATTTGATATGGTTGAAATTCATGGTGGGACAGGATATCTTCCGGTTCAGTTTTTGTCACCAAGAACAAATAAAAGGAAAGATGAGTATGGAGGAAGCCTTGAAAACAGGATGCGGTTTTTTCTTGAGTTAATTGAAAACATCCAGGAGGCTGTAGGCGATTTTCCTATAGGTTGCAGGTTGTTGGCTGACGAATGGCTACAGAATGGATTTGTGCCTGATGAAGCCAAAATTTTGGCTAAGAGACTCGAGGGAAAGGGGGTTGCGTATTTATCTGTCACAGCCGGTACCTATGAGTCAATGTTTAGGAAGGACATGCTTGAAATCTCCCAAAAAGAGGGCTATATGGCTGATCTGGCCCATATG
>JAAXTT010000166.1 GCA_013336365.1 Peptococcaceae bacterium | reverse complement strand
CCTACCCATTACCTCAAAACTTACCACGAAGTAGCGCCACCTCAAACGTGCCTGTCTGCCTATTCCAGCACTACCGCATTTGAAATTACCCCTGCTTTTTTATCTGATAAATCCTGTCAAGCAAACTAAATGTTACCACAGGGGGGTAGCTCAGTCAAGGTAAATGAGCTTTAAATATCTATGATTTTTCAATCCTGCCTAAGCTGAATCTGATTAGGAGCAGCTTGACAATACCGGCAGCCGGCACTGCTAAAAGCATGCCCAGCAAGCCATAGAGGCTTCCTCCGATTATAAAGGCCAGGACGATAAATAAAGGATGTAATCCCATACTGTCTCCCACCACCTTGGGAGAAATAATATTGCCATCTATCTGCTGGACCACCAAAAGTGCGACAACTGCCAAAAGTGCCTGCAGAGGGCTGCCGGTGACCAAGGCCACAATTATGGCTATGATGGAGCCAGCAACCGGGCCGAAATAGGGAATGATGTTGCACAAGCCGGCGGTCATCCCCACCAGAACAGCATAATCCAGACCCACTATGTACAAGGCAATAGAGCTAATAACTCCTACAATCAAAGCAACCAGCAGCTGACCCCTTATAAAGCTGGAAATCACTCCGTCAACCTCGGCCAAAAACCCGGACATTATATTCTTGGGCAAACCGCAAAATAACAGCTGAGTAGTCTTGTTATAAAGACTTTTAAAATATTCCAAATCCTTTAGAAGATAAAAGGCAATCACAATTCCCAAAACTATATCAACAAGATTCTTCCAGATCTGCTGAAAAGAAGAGAAAATACCTGAAATTGCCTGGCCTGTAAAGTTTTGGGCTGTCTGGACCAATCCCAATAATTGGCCTTTTATATTCTCAGACAATCCGGCTGTTTGCAGAAATAAAATCATTTTGCTGAATAGCTCCTCGTAGGACTGAGAATAGTTTCCAATGACCCATATCATGCTGCTAAGATTAAAATTCTTGGGCAAGGAACCACTTATCAATACATATAACCCATAAATAAGCAGGACTATCACAGACAAAAATAGTAAATAGGTAATCAAAACGCTCACGGTCCTGGGAAGTTGCCGATATTTTTCGCTCTTATTGGAAGTCGGGCCTGAAGGTCTTATTCTTCTGAGAATTGCTAAATCTATCCAATTAACCATAGGATGTAAAATATAGGCTACAATCAATCCGATAATAAGTGGTGAGAATAAGGACAATGTGCTGCCCAGAATATTACCGGCAACCCTTAGAATGCTGCCGATATTTGATAAAATAATATACATTAGGTATATAGCTGTAGCAGTGGCGATTGTATAGGCTGAATATTTTACAAATACCTTATCCATTTCTATTCTCATAAGAACCACATTTCCCCAATCATAGTCTGAATTTTGAAATCAATTTATTTCAGAGGAGTAGAGCTTTTCGTAAAGCTGCTGAAAAAGGAGAACCTTGAGGATAAACTGCCTGGTTTCAGGAAAAGGAATATCCCCGATGCTTTCCCTTTCACCATTCCATTTTTTTTCCTCCAGCCATTTATTAACATTTCCCCGACCGGCATTGTAGGCAGCAAGCATAAGGACTTGGTCACCCTTGTATTCCTGATCTAAATTTGCAAGATAATTTACCCCTATTTTTATATTAATCTCCGGATAAAAAAGCAACTCACGATTATATCTATCAATCTGGATTTTGCCGGCAATCCATTCACCTGTGTCCGGCATTATCTGCATCAGACCCCGAGCCCCTTCTACTGAAACTGCTTTGGAATCAAAGCCACTCTCTGTCCTCATAACCGCAACAATTAAAAAAGGGTCAATACCTGCCTCTTTGCTTTCATTAATAATAATATCCCGAAAAGGAAAAGAAAAAAAGAGACGTCCTATCCCACCTGCATTTATAACTAATAAGCCAATAATTACAAGCAAAAACAATCTTTTTATTAAAAATCCCTTTTTGCGTTTGTTACGCAAAATAATATCACTCCATAAATTATTCTGAATAGTTACAGCATGACCGACCTCTAATACCCCAAAGCCAGCCAAATCTCTTCAATTTGCTGAATTGTTTTACTTATTGAACCGCTGTTGTCAATAATTCTGTCTGCCATTTTACATTTTTCCTGCTGTGAAAGCTGATTCCCCATTCTTTTGACTACTTCTTCCCTAGATAATTTACTTCTGTCCATAACTCTCTCTATCTGTGTTTCCTCTCCTGAAGTGACAAGCCAAACCTCGTCCATCAGCTTATTCATACCGGTTTCGAATAAAAGTGGCACCTCAATAACCAAAGCTTTGCCTTTTCCTTTGCCCTGTTGATACTCTGCTATTTTTTGCTGTATTTTTTTTTCTACCTCGGGATGGATAATTGCCTCTAGCTTTGCCAATGCCTGAGGATTAGTGAAAGCTATCCGGGCCATTTTTTTTCGATCCAAACAGCCATTTTCTTTAATAATATCCAGGCCAAAAGTAGCCACAATTCCATCCAACCCAGGAGATCCCGGCTCAACGGCAGCTTTAGCAAGATTATCTGCGTCCAGCACCTCTGCCCCCAGCAAAGACAAATGTCTGGCAACTGAGCTTTTACCACTACCAATATTGCCGGTTAGTCCAATAATCATCTGACAACACTCCAGGATAAGAAATTTATCCCCTATTGATTTCTTTGTTGCAAGGTCTTTTCCTTTTTAAATCTTAATAAACTTTTCTAGTCAGGGGTGTGGATTTCATCCTGCCACCAAGCACTTTATTCAAGGTTCAAATTTTATATCCAAACTAAAATCCACATCACCATCTATACCTTGGTAACTCTTTAACTTAAAATCGGTGGATGACTATATATAGTCATCCACCGATAAAAACTTTTTCATTTTCCACTAATTAATCTGCCCCAATAATTGACCTGAGTTTTTTAACTGCTTAAATATTCTCCACTATTCTTTTTCCCTCCAACCAAACCAGCCATTCCTGAGGATGGCACTCGGAACAGGGTGACATATGACTTTTTATTCTGTCCCACTCCTGGGTATATATCTTCACCTGGCCTAAATCTCCGCACTTCTTGCAAAAAGGTACATCCACACCTTCTGAATATAAGCTTTGTATATTGTTGACAAGTTCAAAACGTCCGCTGTCATTTTTTGACTTTTTATGTATTGAGGATGGGCTTTTTTGGGCAACCTTTTTGAAGCTGTTTTCACATTTAACACACTTTATATCTACCGGAGTAACACTGCCTACCGCTGTGCAGCCACAGGTCCAAATCTCCAGAACCTCATCGCTACCTAATTTAATATCC
>JAAXTT010000165.1 GCA_013336365.1 Peptococcaceae bacterium | reverse complement strand
CTCTATCGACAAGATTGCCCGGGATTCAAAAATAGGCATTCCCAACGATGCTACCAATGGGGGTCGTGCTTTGGCAGTTTTAGAGGCTGCAGGTGTGATCAAGCTCAAGGAGGGTGCAGGGATAACCGCCACTGACAAGGATATTGTAGAAAACCCCAAAAACCTTGAAATCATAATGATGGATGCCTCTATGTTGCCCAGGGCTCTGGAGGATTTGGATCTCTGTGTAATCAACAGCAATTATGCCCTTGAAGCCAATCTTAATCCGGTAAAGGACTCTCTTTTCATGGAGCCAAAGGATTCACCATTTGCCAATATAATTGCCATCAGAGCTGAGGACAAGGACAAGGAAAGCATCAAAAAGCTGGGAGCCGCTCTCCAGTCACCTGAGGTTAAGAAATTTATTGAGGATAAGTATAAAGGAAGTGTTGTTCCGGCGTTTTAAGGGGTAAAGTCTGGTTTTTAATGTAAAAGGAGGGAGGCTGTATAGTCCTCCCTCCTTTTGTTAATCAGCTTGGGCCTGTTATCTCCAGGTGACAATAGGCTTTTTTCTCAGAGGTATTCTTCGGAAGCGATACTGGGGGTGTCCAATCATCATTGCCCCAAAGCACTGATGTCCCTCAGGCAGATTCAGTGCCTCAGTCAAGGCAGGGTAATTATTGGCAGCGGCATTTAAAAAGCCTGCCCAGCAAGCGCCCAATCCCATGGCATGGGCAGCCAGTTCCAGATAGGTAAGGGCAATAGTGCAATCAGTCTGGGAAAGATGGGCCGCCTTTTTGGAATGGGCAATAATCAGCTGAGGGGCCCCTCTGCAAATTCTATCGATTCCGTTGTCCCAGTCATCCACCAGTCTTTGCATGCCGCTGGGGTTTTTTCTGAGCATACTTCTCATCCAATCAATGGTCAGGCCGGCAAGTCTGTTAACCTCATTTTTATCATTGATTACCAGCCAGTTTAAGGGCTGACCATTGTGTCCTGAGGGTGCATAGCGCGCTACCTGAAAAAGCATTTCCAGCTGTTCTTTTTCTACCGGAACCCGGGTATAGTTGCGAATTGAGCGTCTTGAGGCAAAGAAAAGCTGCACTGCTTGGATGTCCGGAAGCATTCCGGGCTTCACCACAGGGGCTGTTTTGGGATCCATAAAGGATAGCTTTAGTGCTCCCGAGGGGCAGACTGCCAAGCAATGGCCACATTTTATGCAGAGAGTTTCTGAGCCTTCTATTATGGTGGGATAGGCATCCGGTGCTTTTTGTTCAATAATATTTGCCGGGCAGACCTTGGCACACGTACCATCACGGCCGCAGATGCTTTCCTCGATAGTTAATAAGCCCATTGGATTTACCTCCTATGCGTCTATAAATATTTAACCTTATTGGGTTTAAAATACGACTATTTTATGATAAAACCTTTTTTAATTTTTCAGATAGACAGGGTTTTGTTGACAAGTCCTTGTGTCATGGAAGCTAGGGGACATATAATGGGTTGAAGTACCGTAGAGGGGAAAGGCGGTGAAATATGCCGGGTCAGGATTTGTCCCAAAACAACCAGATAGCTATCTTTGCAGGAGGATGCTTTTGGTGTATGGTCAAGCCTTTTGAGGATTTACCCGGTGTTTTGCAGGTTTTTTCCGGATATACCGGGGGCGAAAAGGAGAATCCAACCTATCAGGAGGTCTGCTCAAACAGTACCGGACACTTTGAAGCCGTAAAGGTTATTTTCGATCCAAATCAGCTGGAATATAAAGATCTTTTGGAGGTCTTTTGGAAACAGATAGACCCAACTGATGGGGGAGGTCAATTTTTTGACCGAGGCACATCATATCGCACAGCAATTTTTTATCACGACGAAGAGCAAAGAAAAGCCGCTCTGAAATCAAAGGATGAGCTGGATAACAGTGGCATTTTCCAAGATCCGGTGGTAACCATGATTATTCCGGCAACAACCTTTTATTTGGCAGAGGAGTATCATCAGCAGTATTACAGAAAAAATCCCGAACATTATCGGCAATATAGCATTGGTTCGGGAAGAGACGCCTTTGTAAGAGAAAAATCGGATCTGGTCAGGCCGGATTTTACTAAAAGAAAGACACAGCTTGATTCAATGCAATATTATGTCACTCAGGAAAATGGTACCGAGCCGGCGTTTAAGAATAAATACTGGGATAACAAGAGAGAGGGACTTTATGTTGATGTTGTTTCCGGAGAGCCGCTTTTTACCTCCTTGGACAAGTATGACTCCGGATGTGGCTGGCCCAGTTTTACCATCCCGCTTTATCAGGGACGCCTTGTTGAAAAGGAGGATCTGAGCCATAATCTTCAACGGATTGAGGTCCGCAGCAAAACCGCTGATTCTCATCTGGGGCACCTCTTTAGGGACGGTCCTGAGCCCAATGGTTTGCGTTATTGTATTAATTCAGCGGCCTTAAGATTTATAGCAAGAGAGGATTTGATCCGAGAAGGCTATGGGGAGTATCTTGAGATTTTTATAAGGGCAGGCAAATAAAATAAGCCTGCCACTTGGCAGGCTTATAGTTTGTTTTAGTAGTTTTGTACAGAGCGGTAACAATCTCTGCAGTAAACAGGTCTATCTTGGCGAGGCTCGAAGGGAACCTCTGTTTCTTGTCCACAGGAAGCACAGACTGCAGGATGCATAACTCTCTCAGTTCTGTTAAAGCTACGTCCGTCTGAACGGCTACGCTGCTTGCGAACTGCACGACACTCTGAACATCTGCCAGGATCATTGGTAAAACCTTTTTCAGCAAAGAACTCCTGCTCGGATGCTGAAAAAACAAATTCGACTCCACAGTCACGACATGTTAAATTGCGATCTTCGTACATTAAAACCCTCCTCAAATTTATTCCAGTAGTATTAGGAGATGGGCAAGTTTACGCTCCCTTTACCGGATGGAATAGGGGAAGGGTAATTGCTGACCTAACCTATGGACTCGAAAACATGATATCATAGGGATTTATTAAAGTCAAAGTATATTTGGATTGCTGAAAGAGCAGGAATTTTTCTTTTTTTTCAGGTAAAAATAAGTAAGAAATTAAGCTCGAATAGCTATTAAGTTGATAGAAGTTGAAAAAGGCTGTTGCAACTGAGAGAAACCTTTCGTATAATTAATAGGGTAACTTAAGAGGAGGGGAATTATGGGCAAGCATATAAAGACTATGAATGTTAAAAGAGAGAATCCGAAGTCAGACATCGGCTGCGGAGAATGCCAGACTTCCTGCCAGTCAGCATGTAAAACTTCCTGTACAGTTGGGAATCAGGTCTGCGTAAGAGAAAAAGAATAACAACAATCTTAAGACCCGATCCCTATGGATCGGGTCTAGATCGG
>JAAXTT010000164.1 GCA_013336365.1 Peptococcaceae bacterium | reverse complement strand
TAAAATGGCCCAATGATTTGTTATATGAAAATAAAAAAGCATGTGGAATTTTGACAGAAATGAATGGAGAGATGGACAAAGTCAATTTTCTCATCCTGGGCTTGGGAATTAATGTTAATTTGATGAAGAATGATTTCCCAAAGGATTTAAGAGCTATTGCAACGTCTATAAAGATTGCAAAAAAGGAAAAAATATCAAGGCAGATACTTATAAAAGAGTTGCTTTGGCAATTGGAGTACTATCTTGAGATATGGCTGAATTCAGGATTTGAGGAGATATTGTCTGAATGGAAGAGTAGGTCCATAAGCTTGAATTGTCCTGTATCAATAAGCAATGCATCTAAGGAGATATGGGAGGGCTGGGCTGAAGATGTGGATAGTCAAGGGAGATTGATAATCAGACTAAGTGATGGAAGCCTTCGTTCCTTTATCTCAGGAGAGGTAACTTTGGGCAAAAATAATATTGTGGTATAGATAAGGGGAGGGGTAATTAGATGACAGCACAAAGAGAAAATCTTCGCATGACAGTATATTCATCACTTTTTACTGCATTGATAATAATTGGGGGATATCTAAGCTTTCCAATACCGTTGAGCCCGGTGCCGATAGTGCTTTCTGATTTTTTCATTTTATTGACAGGGTTTTTTCTTGGATCTGCATGGGGCTTAAGCAGTGTGTCTCTGTGGATATTTTTAGGCGCCTTGGGCCTGCCTGTTTTTGCCGGAGGTAAGGCCGGGCTTGCGGTTTTATATGGCCCTACAGGAGGATTTTTGGCAGGGTTTTTATTATGTGTTTTTATAGTCGGGTTGATTGCAGGAAACAGCCGGCCCAAAATATACAAGGATATTATTGCTTTGCTAATTGGTAATCTTGTTATTTATTCCTTTGGGGTGCTTTGGTTGAAAATATTATTAAAGCTATCCTTTGAGAAGGCATTATATATAGGCTTCGTACCCTTTATTCCGGGAGCTATAATTAAGTCTTTGGTGGCTTTGGCAGTTATTAATATACTTCGTCCGAAATTTATTAATTCATTGAATGATTAGAAGAGGATACTATGATTATTTTGCAAGCAGAGAAACTGACCCACAAATTTCCTGATGGAACAGTTGCTATCAAGGATATAGACCTTGCTATAAGTGAAGGTGAGTTTATTGTCATTGCAGGCTCAAATGGTTCAGGTAAAACAGTTTTTGCCAGGCACTTAAACGGTCTGCTTAAGCCCACCAGTGGTAAAATCTTATTTTTTGGAGAGGCATTAGCAAAAAACATAATCAATGCTCGCAAACAGATAGGCTTGATTTTTCAGAATTCCGACAGTCAGATAGTAGGGCAGACTGTGGCAGAGGATGTTGCTTTCGGTCCGGAAAACCTGAAAACATCAGCCAGCCAGGTGGCAAAAATAGTTGCAGAGGCTTTGGAAGCTGTTGATTTGAGTCAATATGCCAAGCAAAACCCACAGCTTTTATCTGGCGGACAGAAGCGGAAATTAGCTGTGGCGGGAGTTTTGGCCATGAAGCCAAAGGTTATTGTTTTTGATGAACCCTTTACCGGGTTGGATTATCCGGGAGTTAGGCAGGTTCTTAAGCAGTTAGTGGAATTGCACAAGAGTGGGCATACAATTGTATTAATAACCCATGAACTGGAAAAAACTCTTGCTCATGCGGATAGACTTGTTGTAATGGATAAAGGCAGGATTGTTCTTGACGGCCTGCCTGAAGAGCAGATATATAAGGTTGCTCAGTATGGTATTCGTTTACCTGAAATTGGTGAACGAGGTGTTGGAGCGATGACATGGCTCAGTTAATTGCATTTAATTATTTTTACAGGGATTCAGTTATTCATAGTCTTGATGTGCGGATTAAGTTTGTTACTATGATTTTGTTCAGTGCTGCAATTGGGCGTATTACCTCACCGAATCAATTTATTGGAGTTTCTCTGATTCTCTTAGCGGCTATGGTGTTATCAAGATTGCCCTTTGCAGAGCTTTTCAGGCAAATGAGATATTTTGGTTTGTTGATTTTGGGAATTATAGTTATTCATTCCTTTAGTGTTTCTGGAACTAAAATAGCCCCAATACCTGGATTGACAGTTGAGGGCTTTGTTTTAGGGCTTTTTTTTTCCTGGAGGCTTTTTTTAGTAATAATTATCTGTGTCATTTTCACTGGAACTACAGCTCTAAAACAGTTGAGAAAAGGTATAGAGTGGTTTCTTCATCCAATTCCCTTTCTTCCCGCATCTAGAATAGCAACCATGATAAATTTGGTTTTTGTTTTAATACCAATGTTATTTGATCAGGCTTCAGAAATTCTTGATGCCCAAAAAGCAAGATGCATTGAGGTCAATAGAAATCCAATCAGGAGAATAAAGTACTTGACGGTTCCCCTCCTGCTGCAAACCTTCAAAAGGGCCGATGAATTAATTATGGCTATGGAATCCCGGTGTTATACAGAAGAAAGGACCAGGCCGGTTTTTAACATTAAAATGAAAGACTGGATATTTCTTTCTTTGTCGGTGTCAATTATGGCTGTCGTTTTTTTCTAAACCAAGAGCAGTATCTGTTCGCAGAAGGAGGCATCCTGTTGTTGCTGTCTTGGTATAGTCTCTGATAGAATTATCAGTTAAGAGGTGATTATTTTGTTGCTGGCTTTTGACATAGGAAATACTAATATAATTGTAGGTGTATACAAGGGCAAGACCCTAGTCGGTCATTGGCGGGTATCCACGGCAGTTCAGCGAACTGCAGATGAATATGCAGTATTGTTAAAATCTCTTTTTGAGGATTCCCAAATTTCTTTTGATTCAGTTAAAGGGATAATAATTTCATCAGTTGTTCCGCCTCTCATGCTTAGTCTCGAAATATTTTCCAAAAAATATTTCGGCTTTTCTCCTTTAGTGGTGGGTGCAGGGATAAAAACAGGGATAAAAATAAATTATGAAAATCCCAGAGAAGTGGGGGCGGACCGTATTGTCAACGCCATTGCAGGCTTCGAACTCTATGGAGGCCCCCTGATTATCGTCGATTTTGGTACCGCTACCACTTTTTGTGCTATAAATTCCAAGGGGGAATATTTAGGTGGCGCTATAGCACCCGGCATAGGCATTTCTACTGAGGCACTATTTATTAGAGCTGCCAAGCTGCCTAGAGTTGAGCTTATAAAGCCGCCTTCTATAATTGGCAAAAATACAGTAAACAGTATGCAGGCCGGAATTGTATATGGCTTTACCGGACAGGTCGAAGCAATCGTATCTCGAATGAAAAAGGCACTTTCAGGAGAGGTAATTGTCCTGGCAACCGGGGATATGGCTGGTTTGATAGCTCAGGAAACCACTATAATTGACAAGCAGGATCCCTTGCTTACC
>JAAXTT010000051.1 GCA_013336365.1 Peptococcaceae bacterium | reverse complement strand
GCTCTTCCGATCTATCAGGATGCAGAGGAAAAACAGATTGCTTTCACAGATGACTCATCCTTGCTGGAGGCAAGGGGAATAAAGGTTAGAATTGTTTTAGGTAACTATCAAAATATAAAGATAACGACTCAGGATGATTTGATTGTAGCTCAGGTATTTATAGATGATGATAATTAAATTTTATTGTTTTTTCCAAGGGAGAGGGAGTTTTTGAGGATAGGCTTTGGTTATGATGTTCATCGACTAAAAACTGGCTGCAAACTTGTTTTGGGAGGAGTTTACTTAGTCTATGAAAAGGGACTTGAGGGTCATTCCGATGCGGATGTTTTGACTCATGCAATTATTGATGCCCTTCTGGGTGCTGCTGGAATGGGTGATATCGGAAGGCATTTTCCTGATACAAAGCAGGAATACAAGAATATTGACAGCTTGATTCTTTTGGCTGATGTGAGGGAAAAGATTAAATTGGCTGGGTATAAAATTGTAAATATTGATTCAACTATCGTTGCCCAGGCTCCTAAATTGTCCGGCCACATTGAGGATATGGAAAAAAATCTGTCTATTGCACTACAACTTGATTGCACTTTGGTTAATGTCAAGGCTACAACGACAGAAGGTCTCGGTTTCACCGGTATAGGTGAAGGGATGGCGGCTTATGCGGTGGCGTTGATTGATAGCCTTTGACCGTGAGGTTATTAATGGTTTGTTGTTTTTGCATTTATGTAATAATATAATCTAGATATCTTGATGGGTTGTTAAAATACAAGTATTTTTGGAGGTTTTTAGTTTGACTGTAAGAGTTAGATTCGCACCCAGTCCCACCGGACCGCTTCATATTGGAGGTGCCAGGTCTGCATTATTTAACTGGCTTTTTGCCCGCCATTATGGCGGTACTTTTATTGTAAGAGTAGAGGATACAGACTTAGAAAGAAGCAACAGAGTATCCGAAGAAAATATTTTGGAATCACTAAGGTGGCTTGGTCTTGATTGGGATGAGGGAGTTGAAACCGGAGGGTCCTTTGGTCCCTATCGTCAGACAGAAAGACTGGAAATATATAAAAAGTATGCTCAAGAGCTTTTGGAATCCGGCAAGGCATATCATTGTTATTGCAGTGAAGACGAGTTGGCTTTGGAAAGAGAAGAGCTATCAGCAAAAGGGGAACTTCCAAGATATATGGGTCGTTGCAGACAACTATCTGTCCAGGAGTTAGCCGCCTTTGAAGCTGAAGGACGCAAGCCGGTGGTGCGTTTTTTGGTTCCCGAGGAACAAACTATTATTATCAATGATTTGGTTAGAGAAGAAGTTTCTTTTGAATGCTCCGGAATTGGAGATTACATTATTGTAAAATCCGATGGTGTCCCTACCTACAATTTTGCAGTGGTTATTGATGATTTCTTAATGGAAATAAGCCATGTAATCAGAGCTGAGGAGCATCTTTCCAATACTCCTCGCCAGATTTTGATTTACCAGGCATTTGGCTGGAATCTTCCTGAATTTGCCCATGTTTCTTTAATTCTTGGCAAGGATCGTAGTAAAATGAGTAAAAGACATGGTGCTACATCTATTGAGCAATATATGAATCTGGGATATTTACCAGAGGCCATGGTTAATTTTTTGGTTCTCTTAGGATGGTCTCCGGGTGGAGAAGATGAAGTTATGACCCTTCAGCAAATTTGTGAGCAGTTTTCACTGGAGCGAGTAGTTAAAAGCCCTGCGGTATTTGATTTGGACAAGCTTAATTGGCTTAATGCCTGCTATATAAGGCAATGTCCGGTTCCGAGGCTTACTGATTTGGCCTTGCCGTATTTGCATGAGGCCGGCATGGTCAAAATGCCGGTTTCCTCAGAATACAGAATCTGGCTGGAAGAGCTGGTTTTGTTATTGCGGGACTATTTGGACAATATGTCCCAAATAGTTGACCAGTCCAGAATGTTCTTTGATTCAACGGTAGTGCCTGTTGATCTTGAAGCCAAAGAAATTATGGGTCAGATTGATGTGCCGGCAGTTTTGAAAAAAATGGAAGAAAAAATTGACACAGCAACCTTACTGAACCAAGAGACGGTGAAAAAAATACTGAAAGAAGTTGGCAAAGAGCTTGATTTGGGAGGTAAGAAGGTTTTTATGCCTCTAAGGGTAGCAATAACAGGTCAGGTGCACGGCCCAGATCTTCATAAGGTTATCCCTGTTCTGGGGGCAGAAAAAACCATAAATCGTTTAAAGGATGCCTTTATTAGGGTGAGCAACTAAGATAATTAATTGACTGAAGTTTTTTGAATTTGGTTTTATTCGTGCTCTATTAGGAGGGTGGATTATGTTTGGTAGGCTGAAGAGAGATATTGATGCTGTTTTTGAGAGAGATCCGGCAGCCAAAAGCATTCCGGAGGTTTTGTTGTGCTATCCCGGCCTTCATGCCATTATCATGCATAGGATCTCAAGTTTTTTTTATCGCAACAAAATGTTTTTACTGGCTAGGGTAATTTCTCAAGTAGCAAGATTTTTTACCAATATTGAGATTCACCCAGGTGCTGTAATTGGCGAAGGATTTTTCATAGATCATGGAGCCGGGGTCGTAATTGGTGAAACTGCAGAAATAGGAAATAACGTAACTATATATCAAGGGGTTACCTTGGGGGGTACAGGCAAGGAAAAGGGGAAGAGGCACCCCACCATTGGAGATAATGTAGTTATAAGCAGTGGAGCAAAGATTCTGGGCTCATTTACCGTTGGTGCTGATTCAAAAATCGGAGCCGGATCAGTGGTTTTGAGCGCAGTGCCACCCAACAGCACTGTTGTTGGTGTTCCGGGTAGAGTTGTTGTAAAAGATGGAGTTAAAATTGACCACAAGGGAGTTCATGATATAGATTTGCGTCATGATCAGCTACCGGACCCGGTGGCTGAAGCAATCAACAGTCTGGTGGCAAATATTGAGCTATTGGAGAAAAAAATCGCCAAGCTGGAAGGAAAAGATACTGAAGAAGATAGAGATAAGCAATAATTTGATTTAAGGAGCTGAAGTATTGGTGCAATTATATAATACCGTTACCAGAAAAAAAGAAGAATTTGTCCCTAGAGATCCTGGAGAGGTGTCAATTTATGTATGTGGTCCTACCACCTACAACTATATTCATTTGGGTAATGCACGCCCTTTAGTTGTATTTGATACCATCAGAAGATATTTTGCTTATCGTGGATATAGGGTCAAATATATTCAGAATTTCACAGATATTGATGATAAAATTATTAACAGGGCAACTGAAGAGGGCGAGGATCCAATCAACTTGGCCCGCAAGTATATAGAGGAGTTTTTTATAGATTCAGATGCTCTGAATGTTATGAGAGCTGATGTTCATCCCAAGGTATCAGAGCATCTTCCCGAGATAATTGAGATGATAGAAAATCTGATTTCTAGAGGCCATGCCTATCAGGTAGATGGAGATGTGTATTTTGACATTTCCTCCTATCGGGATTATGGAAAGCTTTCCGGTCGGACTTTGGATGATATGCAAGCAGGTGCAAGGGTTGATGTGGACCAAAGAAAGCACCATCCTATGGATTTTGCTTTGTGGAAAGCAGCAAAGGAGGGTGAGCCTGCATGGGAAAGCCCATGGGGTGCTGGGAGACCTGGCTGGCATATTGAGTGTTCAGCAATGTCTCTAAAGTATTTAGGTAATAATTTTGATATTCATGGTGGGGGACATGATCTTATTTTTCCTCATCATGAAAATGAAATTGCTCAGACAGAGGCAGCCACCGGACAGCCCTTTGTCCGCTATTGGATGCACAATGGCTTCATTACTATCAATCAGGAAAAAATGTCTAAATCCCTGGGTAATTTTTTTCTGGTAAGGGAAATATTAGCTAAATTTCCGTCTGAAACAGTAAGATTCTTCCTGTTATCAACTCATTACCGAAGCCCATTGGATTTTGATGATGAAAAGCTTGAGGCAGCCGGAAAGGGTCTGGAGAGAGTTAAAAATTGTCTTAGACTGATTTATGAATCTGAAAAAAATAGCTTTGCAGATGGTGGTGACACCGCTGGGTTTTTATCACTCCTAGATCTTCGTCGCAGGGAATTTGAAACAGCAATGGATGATGATTTTAATACTGCTTTAGCTATTGGGGTTTTATTCGAACTGGTAGGTGATATAAATTCTTATCTCCACAAAGCAGTTCCGGATTCGTTGGTATCAAGCACTGCTTTGGCAGGAGCAGTTCATTTGATTAAGGATATTAATTCAGTATTGGGTTTATTTTCATTGGATGAGGGTGGTAATATTCTATTGGAAAAAAACAGACCGGGTGGTGGTGAGCTGGCAGATGGCTTGCTAGAACTTATTGTCAGAATGCGACAGGATGCCAGAAGCAGGAAAGATTGGGCAACTTCAGACAATATAAGGGATGGATTAAAGGAATTGGGAATAACATTGGAAGATACACCTCAAGGGCCTCGATGGAAAAGATAGATGAAATTAAAATAAACGGTAAACAGGATATTTTCCCCGGAAAATTATGTCAGCCACCCCATCTTATATCGCCTTTAATATTGGCGTATATTGGGGATGCAGTATACGAATTGCTGGTTAGGAGTCATTTGGTTCGTCAGGGTTATGCCCGCACTGATGAAATACATAGTCGTGCGGTAAAGCATGTTAGAGCAGATGCTCAGGCCAAAGCATTATTGAAGATTACTGATATTCTAAGCAAGGAAGAGTCTGAAATAGTAAGGCGAGGTAGAAATGCCAAGTCCTTCAGTGCGCCAAAGGATGTATCAATTGCCACCTACAGATATAGCACCGGGTTGGAATGCTTGGTCGGTTATTTATACCTCAAGAGTGATTTCGATCGATTGACCTTAATAATGAATAGGATATTTAAGTATATAGAAGAAGGTGAGTAATTATGGGCAATAATTACAAACGGGCTTTTCCTTCAAATGAACAAGAAAAAATACCGGAAAACATATTGGTGGGAATAAACCCTATTACTGAAGCCCTCAAGGGTGAACGGCCAATAGATAAGATATTGCTGTCCCAAGAAGAAAGAGGGGGACGACTTGGTGAAATTGTAGGTATGGCTAAGGAAAAAGGGATTCCTCTTATTAGAGTTAACAAAAGCAAGCTTGACTCCATCACAGGAGATGCGAGGCATCAGGGAGTAATGGCCTACGTGGCAGCCCATGAATACAGTTCTCTGGAGGATATCCTTTCTAATGGAGGTGAAAATCCATTACTGTTGTTGCTGGATGAAATCAATGACCCGCATAATCTGGGGGCTATTTTGCGTACAGCCGAGGCAGCAGGAGTGGACGGGGTGGTCATTCCTAAACGTCGATCAGTTACTCTGACTCCTACTGTAGCCAGAATATCCGCAGGTGCTATTGAGCATGTTCCAGTGGCACGGATTGTTAATATGAGTCAAACAATTGACTTTTTAAAGGAACAAGGTCTTTGGATTGTAGGTGCCGATGCAAATGGCTCAAAAAATATTTGGGAGTCCAATTTGGATGGACCGCTGGCAATTGTTATAGGCGGTGAAGATAAAGGTTTGGGTCGTCTAATCTCGGAAAAATGTGATTTTTTGGTCAGTCTTCCAATGATGGGTAAAATTAATTCCTTGAATGCCTCAGTGGCTGCTGCCTTGATAATGTACGAGGCTCGCAGGCAAAGAGGCTGTAATTAGTCTATGGAGGACTACTTAATTATTGATGGATACAATATCCTATTTGCTTGGCCGGATCTGGAGATAATCAGAAATGAAAGCTTGGAGTTTGCCCGGACAAAACTGGTGGAAATACTTACTAACTATTCAGCACTAGCTGAAGAAAAGATTATTTTGGTTTTTGATGCGTATCAGGCAGGTAAAAAGGAAAGTGTTGAGTTAATCAATGATAAGTTGAAAATCATATACAGCCAACAAGGAGAAACTGCTGATTCATTGATAGAGAAGCTGGTCAGCTCTGGAATATCAGCAGGAAGAATATATGTGGCTACCTCAGACGGGGCTGAACAGAGTATGATTTTTGGTTTAGGTGCCTACAGAATAACACCCTTTGAACTACTTGATAGAATTAAAATAATTAATAGGGAAGCGCATAAGCATCTGAGAGGCAATTCTATTGTCGATTCAAAGTTAGAGAATCGCTTAGATAATAGAATTAGGGAGACATTGGAAAGATGGCGGAGAGAAAGAGGTTGACTGCCTCTAATGCTGATATTTCTTGACGGAGATATTGCTATAAGTTATAATATCCTTGATTATAGAAGGTTAAAGTGAGCTTATTGATTAGTTACTGTCTGAGATTTTTCCTCGGACAGTTTGTTGTTGGAAAGCAAATTAATCAATTAGATCAGAAAACTGGGCGTATCTTGAACACTATTTGCACAACATCGGAGGGATATAATTGAACCTGAATGCCCAAAAGGATATAACTGGTGGTTTCAGCTTATTAATAGATGAAGATGTTGTTGAGTATGCCCGTGGAGGCGACGATATAGCTTTAGAGTTTTTGATCAACAAATACAAGAATTTTGTCCGGGCCAAAGCCCGCTCCTACTTTCTGATAGGTGCGGATAGAGAGGATATAATACAGGAAGGCATGATTGGGCTTTATAAGGCTATTCGTGACTTTAGAATGGACAAGCTTTCTTCCTTCAGAGCATTTGCTGAGCTTTGTATAACCAGGCAAATTATTACAGCTATTAAAACAGCTACCCGTCAAAAACATATACCCCTTAATTCATATGTTTCCTTAAATAAACCAATTTATGATGAGGATTCTGACAGAACGCTTTTAGATGTTATTTCCGGTACTAAGATTACTGATCCGGAAGAACTGATTATCAGCAGAGAAGAATTTGATGATATTGAAGAGAAAATGGGTGAGATATTAAGTTCTTTAGAGTGGAAGGTTCTCATGTCATATTTAGAGGGCAAGTCATATCAGGAGATAGCAGAGGATCTTAAGAGACATGTTAAATCTATAGATAACGCCTTGCAGAGAGTAAAAAGGAAGCTGGAAAGATATTTGGAGAATCGTATTTAAAGCGAGTAAGTTGATGTTTATTGTCAGTAGATTGGATTACCTCTGACAGAGGTGTTGACACTGTGGTCCTTTTCTGTTAACATAAATTTTGCGCCTTGAGATAAACGTGTGCCGGCGTAGCTCAATTGGAAGAGCAGCTGACTTGTAATCAGCAGGTTGCGGGTTCGAGTCCCATCGCCGGCTCCATAATAAGGTATTAGCTAGTCCTTATAGGCAGAGATAATGTGTTGCTAGATTTGATAGCTGATAATTTAATATTGATAAGTAATTTAATTTGGAGGGGTTCCCGAGCGGCCAAAGGGAGCAGACTGTAAATCTGCCGGTTTCACCTTCGCAGGTTCGAATCCTGCCCCCTCCACCAAAATTTTAATTGCCTTGGCAAAAGCTGTCGCGGGGTGGAGCAGCTGGCAGCTCGTCGGGCTCATAACCCGAAGGTCGTAGGTTCAAATCCTACCCCCGCAACCAATGCCGCTGTAGCTCAGTAGGTAGAGCGCATCCTTGGTAAGGATGAGGTCACCGGTTCAAATCCGGTCAGTGGCTCCATGAGGCGGCGTAGCTCAGTTGGTCAGAGCACACGGTTCATACCCGTGGCGTCCGGGGTTCAAATCCCTGCGCCGCTACCATCAAATAAAAAGACTGTCCTTTCAGGATAGTCTTTTTTGCTGTTTAAATTCAGATATATAATAGGGATTAAATTCAAGAAAAGGAAAAAGAAGGAATTATCAATAGGTGGTTTAATTAATTTAAAATTGATAGATACATCTATATTGGCTTTATAGGCATTCTATCGCACTTTTGGGGAAATACTAAAAGGATTGCTTGTTTCATCAGAGAAATGGAAAAAGGGGGAATGAAAATGGACCAATATATGTCTATACTTTTCATGCTGACAATTTCTTTCCCAGAAGCTGTTTTGTTGTCATATCTCGCGCTTCAGATTATGGGAACCAAGCCAAGGATTGCTGAGGTTCTTTTGATTGGCATTATGCAGGCAATAGTGGCTTATATTGTCAGGTCGCAAATACCCCTGGTTGGATTGCATACTATTTTGCAATTAGTCTCCCTTATTTTTTTAATAAGCTACATTTCAAGAATAAACCTTATTATTTCTGCAATTGGGATAATAATAAGTGTGGCCTTCTATTTGATTCAAGAAATGATGGTTTCCCAAGTAATGCTCAGTGTGTCAGGTATGTCAGTTGCAGATGTTATTAATCATGAATATATGAGGATTGTGTTTTTTGCTCCTAATATCTTGGTAATGGTTATTGCCATCTGGTTGAGTAGGAAATATCGGATTACTTTTCAAAGAATGACTAGGTGGAAAGTATTCAGTGAGGACAGCCTTGGGGAGGAAAATAGAACCTCATCCAACAAGGAATACCTATTGATTTTAGTGTATATTTTTCTGCCTATTTTCACCCTTTTTACTATGAATCAATTTTATATGTCTGCTTGGTTGAATTCTACCGGTCAGGAAAGTTTGAGGGTCATTAAATTTTTGGTCAATGGACTGACAGTCTTTTTAGCGGTTTTGTCTGTATGGGCTTTGCGTAGAACAAGCATCTCGATCAGGCGTGAGTTTGAAGCAAAAAATGCTTTGGAGACAATAAGTCAGCTTAAGGAGTTAATCATGTCTATTAGAAAACAAAGACATGATTTTAATAATCATCTGCAGGTTGTCTACAGCTTAATAGAAAATGGAAGCTGTGAAAAGGCTAGGGAATATATTCAAAAAACCTATAATTATGCCTCAGGAACCGGAGAATTGATTAAAACGGATAATCCCTCGGTAAGTGCACTATTGTATTCAAAAATAATAATTGCTGAAACCAATAATATCGAGCTGGATATATTTATCGATTGCTCTTTGGAGGATTTCCCTCTAAACAACAATGAATCTACTTCTCTTTTCGGCAATTTGGTGGATAATGCATTTGATGCTGTCCAGGACAGCAGCTCAGAAAGCAAAAAGGTCAAGCTTGACGTCTATTCTGAGAGAGGAGTCTACTACATTGATATTGCAAATTCAGCTGGGGAAATGGCCTTGGAATGCGTTGAGAGATTTTTTGAGGGCTCATTTACAACAAAGACAGGCCATTCCGGGCTGGGGTTGACTATTGTCAAGGGACTGGTTGATAAGTATCATGGTGAAATTGAAATATCCTGTAAAGAAAAAAGTATTGTTTTTAATATTAAAATACCGCATAGAAGGTGACCGAGATGAGGCTGCAGATAATTGCCCTGGGATTAGCAAG
>JAAXTT010000163.1 GCA_013336365.1 Peptococcaceae bacterium | reverse complement strand
AAATAACTATAAGTAAAAAAACAAAAAACCCTATAACTATTGAAGTTACAGGGTTTTGCTTGGTGTCCCAGAAGGGATTCGAACCCCTGGCCTACGGATTAGAAGTCCGTTGCTCTATCCAGCTGAGCTACTGGGACAGTTTTGAAAGGATTGCTAGGAGAAGAACAAACTAAATATTATCAGAAAGAAAATGGGGTGTCAATAAATCAAAGGATTTATTGACACTTTTGAGTCATATTATTAGCGCCGGATGTTTCGTCTTCTGTTTTTCGACCCGGATTTTGATTTTTTCTGATCGAAGGTGGTCTTGTCAGCAAAGGCAATCACTATAGAGGTTGCCAGCACAACTGCGGCAGCTCTTATGGAGGTGGTCTTGTAGTCGGGAACCTTTGTTTCCAGCTTGGTCTTTGGGTCGATCTGAGTTGTTTTTGCCGGGAAGGATACAAACATAAAAACTAGAATAACTCCAGCAAAAATACCCAGGACCTTTTGAAGGGGTGTGAATTTCTTCATTTTTTCACCTCAGAATAGTTTTATTTGTTTTGATATTGCTGGTCTAGAAGAAGTTGATAACTTCATTTATTCCTTTAGTGGCTTTTATTACATTATAATTATAGTCCTCAACAATAAATTTTTGAAAGGAGGCTATAAGCAGTTTGTCTGAAAGTGGCTTGCCCTTGGTGGCGGCAATGCTTTCCGGATATCCTTGAGTAGTGTTGGCAATAAAGTTTTCCAAGGAGTAGCAAATATTTGACATGTAGCTTATTTTCCAGAGAGACGCATTATTTTTTGCAAAGCGGGTAAGATTTCTTTTGGAGGTATCCCAGTCCTGATTTATTTTATGAATTTTAGGATAATGGAGAGCTATCTCGGTGGACAGCTGCTCTCGGGTTATTTCTCCTGACTTCCATTTTGAGAAGCTTTTGTTCATTTCATCAACCATAGGTGCAACCTCTTCTATCATGGCTTGTTCCTTGATGGCCATTTGCTTGACCTCAGCTCTTGAGCTGCAGCCTGTTATCAGGGTAAGGGATAATATTAAAATCAACAAAAGTATTTTTCTCAATGATTATTTCCTCCTAAAATTATATGTAGCACCCTAATAAGATAACATTTTTATAAGATTTGGGAAAGACAAAAGGATATTATTTCATAATTTCAAAGGATTGAAACTTAGTTCATTATGGCAAATTATTTAATTTCTTTTGCGGCATTTTGACCTGCCACAGCCCCGGAAGACCAGGCCCATTGAAGATTATAGCCTCCACAGGCCCCATCTATATCTATAACCTCTCCGGCAAAGAAAATCCCCGGACATAGCTTTGATTCCATTGTATCGGCATTAATTTCCCGGGTGCTGATTCCGCCGGCAGTCACTTGGGCCGCCTTCCAGGAATTGGTCCCAATCACCGGGAATTCCCATTTTTGAAGGATAGAGCCGATTCTTTCTCTTTCGGCTGGGGTTGTTTTATGGACAGGTTGGTGAATATTTTCAATCCCGGCTTCCTTAAGGATTACAGGAATCAGCTTTTTATTGATAAAGCCTACCAGACTGAAAAATATGGTTTTGTGTTTTTGTTTTTCAAATCGATTATTAAGATATTCAGCCAGTACCTTTTCTGATTTGGTATCAATAATAGATATTTTTAAAAGCACCTTTTGCCGGGTTTTTATGGATTCAGAGGCGCATCTGCTAAGGGAAAGAATAGGTGGTCCGGAAATTCCATATTCAGTAAATAGTATTTCACCACGGGCGTTTTCAGGGGAGTTGTTTTCAGGAGTTATTTCTACTGTGCCAATAAATTTTATACCCTTAAGAGCTTTTAAAAATGGTGATTCAAGCTTTAGCTGGACCAGAGCTGGAAAGGGCTCTATTATTTTATGGCCGAGGTTTTTCGCCAAAACATAGCCGCTGCCATTAGAACCAAGATTTGGGGCTGCTTTTCCTCCCGTTGCGATAATTATTCTGTCAGCATTAATTTTTTTGTCTTTATTGATAGTTAGGGTGAAATTATTTGCATTTCCGGAAATTTTATCCACCCGGGAGTCACATAATATTTCCACTCCAATTCGTTCAAGCTCGTAGCGCAATACATCCAAAACACTGGATGCCTGTTCGGAGTATGGGAAAACCTTTCCTTCTTCCTCGACCTTATAGGCTATGCCAAGATTTTCAAAAAACTCCTCAGTTCTTTGAAAATTGAAATATCCAAGGGCAGCCCTGGCAAATTGAGGGTCTTTGCCAAAGTAGTTGGAAATATCCAAATCTGTGTTGCTGATATTGCATCTTCCATTACCCGTTGCCAGTATTTTCTTTCCTACTCGGTCCATTTGTTCAAGAATAATTACCTCAGCCCCATTGTTTTTGGCAAGAATGGCGGCAACAAGACCTGAGGCACCACCGCCGATTATAGCCACTAAGGGTTTTTTGATTTTGCCCATCAAAAGCATGCTCCTTCATGTTTAATCGGATTTTGTAGTAAGGGGATCATAGCGCCTTATTATTTCCTCGGCTACTTTCATACCATCTACTGCGGCAGAGATTATGCCCCCTGCATATCCCGCACCCTCCCCGGCAGGGTAGATGCCCATAATATTTGAGGATTGGTTGGCATCCCGATTTATTCTGACCGGAGAAGAGCTTCTGGTTTCTACTCCGGTCAGAATTGCTTCCGGCAGGGCAAAGCCCTTTAATTGAGAGTTGAAATTAATAATAGCCTCTCTTATGGTATTGATTGCATATTCAGGAAGGCAGTCATTAAGATTGGTCAATTTAACTTTGCCGGTGTAGGAAGGCTTTACGCTACCTAATGTATGAGAAGGTCTGTCAGCCAGGAAATCTCCCACCAGTTGAATCGGGGCAGTGAAATCAGAGCCTCCCGCCTGAAAGGCGTTTCTTTCCCAAATTCTCTGGAACTCGACCCCTGCAAGGGGGTGGTTACTGCCGAAGTCTTGGGGTGTAATACTTACTAAAACTGCACTATTGGCATTTTCTTCACTTCGGGCATATTCACTCATGCCATTGGTTACAAGACAGCCTTCTTCGGAAGCAGCCCCCACAACTTTTCCACCGGGGCACATACAGAAAGTATAGGCTGATCTACCGGAGGGTGAGTGATAAACAAGCTTATATTCTGCCGGTCCAAGGCGTTTGTGTCCGGCAGAATTTTTATACTGAGCCTTGTCGATAATTTTCTGAGGGTGCTCTATTCTGAATCCCACGGAGAATGCTTTGGGAGTGATGGAAACACCACTATTTAATAGACTTTCAAAGGTGTCTCTAGAGCTGTGACCGATTGCCAGAATTAAGGCATCGGTAGTTATTCTCTCATTACTATTTACAACTATGCTTTTTAGAAGGTTGTTTTCTGTTACAAAATCAGTAACCTTGCTGTTGAAGCAA
>JAAXTT010000162.1 GCA_013336365.1 Peptococcaceae bacterium | reverse complement strand
GTCCTGAGCCAGGATCAAACTCTCCATAAATTTCTTTGCGTCAGAATCTCTTCCGACGTCAATCTATTGGAAAAGCTTAATCGCTCTTCATGACTTTCTTAGCCTGCTTTCAACTTCCTCTCACCGTTTCCGGTTCGTCTCCGTCTACTGTCAGGGTCTGGCTTTTTTTATTGCTCTCTTTCCATCTGCACTGTTTAGTTTTCAAGGACCAGGCTGCAAAACTTGTTCCTTAGCAGCATTTGTAATTTTAGCATAGGGGTCTTTCAGTGTCAACTTAATTAGAATTTTTTTTGCATCTTTTGAGAAATTTTATATAAAAATACCGGGAAACTAGTCCCTTGGCTTCATCAAGGGAAATAGAATAACATCCCGGATAGACGAAGAATTGGTCAAAAGCATCACAGTTCTGTCAATACCTATACCCAGACCTCCTGCGGGAGGCATTCCATACTCAAGAGCAGTAACATAATCCTCATCCATCATGTGGGCTTCGTCATCACCGGATTCTCTTTTCTCAGCCTGATTCAAGAATCTGTTTTTTTGATCAATAGGGTCATTAAGCTCAGAAAATGCGTTTGCAATTTCCCGACCATAAATAAATAGCTCAAACCTATAGGTCAGCTCAGGCCTATCTGCTTTACGCTTGGCCAAAGGCGAAATTTCTATGGGAAAATCCAGGATAAAGGTTGGCTGAATAAGTTTGGGCTCAACTTTTTCCTCAAAAACCGCATAAAGAATGGTTGCCCAAGAATCTGTCGTTTGAACATCAATCCCTGCATCCTTTGCCGCCTTATAGGCAGCACCTTCTTCTCTTAAATTTTCAAAATCTATCCCTGTGTACTGCTTGACAGCGTCCAGCATGGTAATCCTATTCCAGGGAGTGGAATAATCGATTTCAGTGTCTTCATAAGTAATCTTAGTCTTTCCCAAAACATCTCTGGCAGCAGATGAAATCAAATCCTCTGTTATCTCCATCATATCGTGATAATCAGCATAGGATTGATAAAGCTCAAGCATTGTAAATTCCGGATTGTGTCTGGTAGAAATCCCTTCATTACGGAAACTGCGGTTTATCTCATAAACATTTTCAAACCCGCCTACCAGAAGCCTTTTTAAGTATAGCTCCGGTGCAATCCGCATAAAAAGCTTCATATCCAAGGTGTTGTGATGGGTTGTGAATGGTCTGGCATTTGCTCCGCCGGCTATAGGCTGCATCATAGGTGTTTCAACTTCAAGAAATCCTCTTTGATCCAACCTTCTTCTTATATGGGCAATAATCTGACTTCTCAGTACAAAGGTTTCCCTTACCTGCGGATTCACAATAAGATCCACATATCTCTGTCTGTAACGAATTTCAACATCTTTCAAGCCATGCCATTTTTCAGGCAAAGGCCTTAAGGATTTGGAAAGAACCGTTACCTGCTCAGCAGATACTGTTACCTCTCCCATTTTTGTCTTAAAAACCTTACCGTTGAAACCAATAAAATCACCGATATCCAACTTCAGAAATATATCGTAAATATCGTCTCCAACATCATTGAGCCTGACATAAACCTGGATTTGGCCAGAGCTGTCCTGAACATGAGCAAAGCTTGCCTTGCCCATTACCCTCTTGGCCATAATTCTGCCGGCTAAAGTAACCTCTTTACCTTCGTATTCTTCAAAGGCATCACAAACCTCTATTGCCATGTTTGTTCTGATAAACCTTTGACCAAAAGGATCAATTCCCTTGTCCCTAAGCTCTACCAGTTTATCCCGGCGAATTTGCATTAATTCACTTAAATCATCAGTTTGACTCTCTGGAAATGACACTTTATCTTGATCTTTTATTGACATTATTATTCCTCAGCTTTCTTTTTCTAAAAGACTAACGCAAAATATCTACAATTTCATATTTCAACAAACCGGCAGGCACATTTACCTCAACAATTACCCCCTTGGGCTGACCGATTATTGCCTTGCCAACTGGGGACTCATTAGAAATCTTGTTGTTGGTGGGATCCGCTTCTACTGACCCAACAATTGTATATTCAAGCTTTTCATCATATTCCATATCTCTCAAAATAACAGTTGATCCCAAATTAACCTGTTCTGTACTGATATTTTCATCATCAATTATTTTTGCATTCCTAAGCATTTTTTCCAGGGTTAAGATTCTGCCCTCTATCCATGCCTGTTCATTTTTTGCATCTTCATATTCGGAATTCTCGGAGATGTCCCCGAATGCGATAGCCTGCTTAATTCTTTCAGCAACTTCTCTTCTTTTGACAGATTTATATCTCTCCAGCTCTTCTTCCAACTTCTTAAGACCCTCAAGAGTAAGCAGGACTTCTTTTTCCTTCATAATTTAATTTCTCCTTATACGCTGTAATTATTAAAATATCAAAACCCATGAAAAAAGCCTCAATTACAGTTAAGCACTGCAAAGGAATCCCCTAGCAGTGCTGCAATCTTATAATATTAACAACCTTCCAAAAGTATTATAGGAGTAGCCTTTGTTTTTGTCAAGAAATATTAAGAAACCTCTTGAATTACAACAAGGATTTCAATATTTCTGCCATTGCTTCGGGAGTATCTGCAGTGTTAAGTGAATTCCTAAGCTTTGCCGCACCTGACAGCCCCTTTAGATACCAGGAAGCATGCTTTCTCATTTCTCTAACTCCAACATAGCTACCTTTGTCCTGAATCATCAGACTCAAATGACGTAGGGCCATCTCAACCCTTTCTTCCCGAGAGGGCTGAGGAATTATTCTGCCATTATCAAGATACTCAATTATTGCCTTGAAAATCCAAGGATTACCCATTGCAGCTCTTCCGATCATCACCCCGTCACAACCGGTCTTATCCAGCATTTCCCATGCATCCTCAGGACTTCTAATATCGCCGTTTCCAATAATTGGTATAGAGACTGCCCTCTTCACCCTCTTTATCATTTCCCAGTCAGCCTTGCCGCTATAAAACTGCTCCCTAGTTCTGCCATGGACAGATATTGCTGCAACTCCTGCGTTTTCCAGAAGCCTTGCCATTTCTACCACATTTATACTTTCCTGATCCCAGCCTATCCTGATTTTCACAGTGACCGGAGTATTTACCACTGAAATAACTGCGTTTACAATATCTAAAGCCAACCGGGGATTTCTCATCAAGGCCGCGCCTTCCCCATTCTTTACAATTTTCGGGGTAGGGCAACCCATGTTAATATCTATAAAATGAGGTCCTCTGGAAGAAACTATGGCAGCAGCTTTCTCCATATAGCAGGGATTGCTGCCAAAAATCTGCACCGAAACAGGACCTTCCTCCCCTTTGATGTTTAATATTTCTTCTGTTCTCAGGTTGCCATAAATTAAAGCCTGGTCACTTACCATCTCAGTACAGACCAGGCCACAGCCGGCTTCCCTTGCAAGCACGCGAAATGCTCTATCAGTAACCCCAGCCATAGGTGCAGCGATAACCCTATTAACCAG
>JAAXTT010000050.1 GCA_013336365.1 Peptococcaceae bacterium | reverse complement strand
CTTGCGGCGTTCTCAAAAATTGCACTGCGAAGAGTGCTTAATTCCGGATTATTAAAGGCCTCACTTTTGACAGATACTCTAACAGCTCGGTTGGTATTTCTTATTGCAAAGGTATAAACCTGTTTCCCATAATCTCTGAAGAAAAAATTACCCTTGCCAAAGGTGCAACCTGATACCACCTGTACGGCATCCACCCCACAGGCATCATTTTCGACTATTGCTACCAATTCTTCATCGATAGACCGACCATAATCAAGCTTTTCCAAGGCCAAGCTTACTGCTCTAAAGCCAATAGCCAAACCGGGACAGATATGGCCATGAAATTCCACTGTTTTTTCCCATAAAGATTTTTCCATGCACATTAAATATCACTCCCTATATCAATCTATGACTGTTTTCTTCTGACCAAGGGATATCCCCAGTTGTCGAGCTGTATTTAGTAATTCAAGATCTAACGGTATTCGTCTTTGCCCACCGACAACCTTGTCCAGCATTATAGCTTTGATTTCTGTACCATTCAGGCAAACCATATGCCCAAGCTTTCCTGCCATAAGAAAATTAATCGCAGCTGCACCATATCTTGTTGCCAATATTCTATCATAGGGAGTCGGGGAACCACCTCTTTGGAGATGTCCAAGTATTGTGACCCGAGTTTCTTTTCCGGTGATGGCTTCTATTTCACCGGCTATTTTATTACTTATTCCCCCAAGCCTAACAGGCTCGAAGCTATCTTTGACAAGTCTTTGGATGGTAACACTGCCATGGATGGGAGCAGCTCCCTCAGCTACCACAACGATACTGAACTGCTTATCCTGTTTGGTTCGCTGAGTTATTTTTTCTACAACCAGTTCAATATTATAGGGAATCTCAGGTATCAAAATCACATCTGCACCTCCGGCAATTCCGGCAGAAAGTGCAATCCATCCTGCGTTACGACCCATAACCTCTAAGACCATCACTCGATGGTGGGATTCAGCTGTTGTATGAAGCTTGTCTATTGCTTCAGTAGCTGTTGTGAGTGCAGTATCAAAGCCAAAGGTTTGATCGGTTGAATAGATGTCATTATCTATAGTTTTTGGCACCCCAATCAATTTTATACCGGAATCATGAAGTTTTTTTGCAATTGCCAAAGTGCCGTCTCCACCAACTATAATTAAGGCATCTATTCTCAAATCTTTTAGGTTTTTGTGAATTCTGTCTGATACATCGACATATTCTATATTCCCATTTTTTTCCATTGGAAAATGAAACGGATTATCTCTGTTTGTTGTGCCTAAAATCGTACCACCTCTGGGTAAAATACCTATGACATCTGATTCTTTGAGCTCTCTGGATTGATTGTTTATCAATCCAGAGAAGCCATTGAGAAAACCGACCACTGATAAACCATATTCCTGTATAGCCACCTTGACGACTGCTCTAATAACAGCATTTAACCCCGGTGCATCACCGCCTCCGGTAAGTATGCCTATCCGGGAAATGTTTTTACTGATCATGTGAGAATTCTCCTGTTAACTGGCTTAATTATTTTGATATTTTTTCCATATTGAGGTTAATGCATAGCCTACAATGGATAAAGCTGCAATATTTATTAAGCCAAAAATCAATCCCTGCCACCAGGTTTCAAATATCATAATTAAACTCGCTCCCTAAGGTTATATGTGATTAGATACTAGCTATTGTGCCTGCTCGGAAAGGGCTTTCAAAACTTCCCTAAGTTCTTCGTTTGATTTGCCATATCCTGCCCAGTCTCCAGCTTTTAGTTTGGCCAGGCCTTCCTGGTAAATACGGTTGGCATCCTCTGCCAATGATTTGACTGTTGGCTTGATGGTATTTTCTGTATCAGTAACTGCAGGCTTTGGCGATGTGCCTTCGAAGGATGCACCCTCACCAAAAATTTTCTGCAAAGCCAGATCCAAGGTTGGTTCCATCACAATTCTATCACCATGAGCAACAATAACCCTTCTCAATTCCGGCATCTTGCTTTGCTCTGCCTGTAAATAGAGTGGTTGAACATATATCAAAGCATCCTTAATCGGTATTACCAAAAGATTTCCTCTGATTACCTTGGATCCCTTTTGATTCCACAGGCTCATCTGTTGGGAAATATAGGAGTCCTGATTTATTCTGGTATCGATCTGCCTTGGGCCGTATAGAAGCTCTTGCTTGGGAAATTCATATAATAAAAGCTTGCCATAATTATTTGTGTCAGAACGACCAGCCAGCCAAGAAATCATATTGATTTTATTGTGAGGAGTAAAGGGCAGTATCTGGACAAATTCAGCTTCCCCCTCCCCTGGCAACTCAACTATTGTATAGTATGCCTCCATAAATTCTTCCTTACCCTCAACTAGCTCAATTGGGAGGCTATATTTATCTTCCTTATTGTAAAAGACCTCCGGGTCCTCCATATGGTATACCTGATATTTAGATGCCTGAATCATAAATATGTCCTCAGGATATCTGATATGTGCCTTGATACCGGCAGGCATCTCTCCAAGAGGTGTAAACATATTGCCAAAAATCTTCTGATAGGTTTTTATTATTGGATCTTCCTGGTCCGCCACATAGAACTTAACATTGCCATCATAGGCATCAACAACAACCTTAACTGAGTTTCTAATATAATTTAAGCCGGATTCAAAGGGCTCAGAGTAAGGGTACATATCAGTCGTGGTATATGCATCCCAGATCCAGAAAAGCTTTCCCTTATCATTGATTATGACATAAGGATCATTATCATATTTTAGAAACGGAGCTATTTTCTTTACTCTCTCAGTTATATTTCGATTATACAGAATTTGACTGTCACTGGTTACCTCAGTAGATAATAATAACTTATAATCACTGAAGGTAAGAGCAAATAAGGCACGTTTAATTATTGAACCTAAATATACTCCCGTTTTGCCGGCAAATCTGTTGTAAGCATTTTCTTCACCCCGGGGAAAATCAAACTCATCGGTTTTTGTATTTACTATTACATAATTATCCGTAAGCTCGCCAAAATATATTTCCGGCCTGGTGATCTTGATGTCAATATTGGAAACAGGTGGTATGTCCTTGATAAAGAGCTTTGGCATACCCTCGGGGGTAACCTCGTTAACCGGGCTTGCCACCACACCATAGCCATGAGTATACTTTAGTTTTTCATTAACCCAGGTTTTGGCATTTTCAGGAAGCTGCTCCTGATTCATTTCTCTGGGGGATATCATAAGCTGTCGATATTTTCCATTAACGAAATATCTGTCTACATCTATATTTTTCAGCTCATAATATGTTCTCATTTCCTGAATCTGGGAATATGTTTGCTGCAATGGACGATAGTCCCAAAGACGGATACTTTCTATGGTCGCCCTGTTTTTCTGAATATCCTGGGCATTTAATGTTTTACCGGCAGGAAAAGGTTTTTTCTCAACCTGATCGAGATTATAAGCCATTCGGGTATATTTGATGCTATTCTCAATATATGGTTTTTCTTTATTAAGCTCATTCGGTAAAACATAGAATTTCTGAACAATAACCGGATATATTCCACCAAGTAAAATTGAGAAAATTATTAAAGAAACAATGGAGTATACAACCAACTTCAGTTTCCGTAAAAAGATGTTAATTATTATTGCTATTGCAATAATAATAGAAATAACCAGCAAAATTTTATAGGCCAAAAGATTTGCATGGATGTCTGTATAGCCGGGACCATATATTATCTGACCCGATTGATGAAGCAAATTATACTGATCAAGCTTATACCCTATTGCTCGGGCAATAAAAAATACTGCAGCTAAAAAAGACAAATGATATCTTGCTGCATCAGTTTTTAGAAATCCCCCGGTTTTTCCACTGGCACTGTCAGCCACAAAGTAAGTCAATGTTACCCAGAATGCAATTATAATAATTGACCAAATAAGTAGTTTGTAAATAAATTCATAGAAAGGCAACTGGAAAACATAGAATCCTATATCCTTGCCAAATACTGGGTCAATCTGACCAAACTGAGTGGGATGAAGGAACTTCTGCAGAGTTACCCAGTCACCTGTCACCGCGGTTCCGACAAAAAATGCCATTACAATACTGATAAGCAGAAATACAAAGATAATTGGTCCTGATTTGGCATACCTTCCCAAAGAGGAGTTGTACATATTAATCACATTATCGTCATCTTCCACCACTCTGACTTGATTTGCCGCATTTATTATCTTGGTTTTAATGGGAAGAAGATTAAAGAAAAGCAATAGGAAAAATACTGTCCCCACAGCAATTTTTAAGCCAAGCTCTGAAAGGATTATAGTTAAAAATGTGCTCTGGTAACTGACTGATTGAAACCAAAGCCAATCTACATAAAGATTGGATGCCCATTTGGCTAATATCAGCACAGCTGCAAGTATAATAAAAAAGATCATTGTGACTCGTTGCTTCATTAACATTTATACCCTCCTGCCCAAATTTCTATGATAAAAGCTATTAAGCTACATAGGCTTAGGTTCCTTTTTGTTTTTATCGGAATCACTTCTTATTTTTGCTTCACATATTTTACAGAAAGATACCTTCTTTTTGGGGGGAAGATCATCTTCATCCTCGTAGGGGTCAGGCTTGTATTCTTCCAATTCGATAGGTCTTCCACAGATCATGCAGTACTGGTTCAAAGCACATCCCTCCTCCATGAATTAAAACACCCTTATAACGGCAATAGTCTATTTCGTCAGACAACTGCTGTTTTCCTGCATTTTTATCAATGATAGGTAAATATCATGAATCCCATTTCTTGACTTTACAATGGTTTCTGTTATAATAAGGCTTGTTTTTAATTTAGCCGAAAACCATAGGGGAGTAGCTCAATTGGCAGAGTGGCGGTCTCCAAAACCGTAGGCTGCAGGTTCGATTCCTGTCTCCCCTGCCACATAGTTTTAAGCCTCGCAAGGATTTGCGAGGCTTTTGCTTTTTCTAAATTCAATATTTTCTGAAAGTTTATTTAACCAGCTGTTCAGCAAGTTCACTAAGCTCACCGGACATTACGGACATTTGCTTTATTGAGCTTGAAATTTCTTCAATTGACGCTGTCTGCTGTTCCGAAACAGCAGCAATCTGATATATTTGCTCAGTTAGAGCAGAAACTGTAGCCTTAATCATTTCAAGGGTTTGATTTACTTCTGTTATAGAATTATTTGTACGGGCAGCCAACTTTCTTATTTCCTGGGCTACAACATTAAACCCTCTTCCATTATCCCCGGCCCGGGCTGATTCTATAGAAGCATTTAATCCCAATAAGTGAGTTTGGGATGCAATTTCTTTAATTAAAATCAGCACACTGTCTGTGTTTTTAATATTCAAATTAATATCCTCGGCCTGCAAGGATAGATTTGCTGCAGTAATAGCCAATTGCTCTGATGCAGTGGCTAATTCATCTGAAGTACTGCTGATTGCTTCCAATGCATCATCTAGGATAATAGCGCCATCAATCAACTTATCCTGAATAGTAGTTGGTTGGTACAATCCTATTGTACCAATTAATCTTCCATCATTGTAAAGTGGTGCTCCCATTCCAATGTAGCCGAAACCATAATTGGTGCTATCAATTTTAGCAGACACTCTTTTCTGCGACTGTAGTGTTTTGTAAGCGATACTCCCATTTTTGATTGGATCGCCATTTTTGATTTTCAAATCCAAGGTTTCTCCGGGAATATAATATATATACTTTTCCCGGTCACTAATTCCCAATGATGCTTCCGAACCCAGCAATATTTTTAGATTATCTGCGATTGAGATAAAACTGCTTAAATTACTTTCTGTCACTTTATCAATACCTCCTTTTATTGAAAGTGATTTTAACATAAAACATAATTTAGAAATGCAAAAGACGGCGAATAGTTAAAATTCGTTGTCTACCGGCCTCTCTCAATGTTGGGTTAGCTTTCTTAAAGAAAAAACCCTCCACTTGGGAGGGTTCGAAGAAAAGGGCTATATATAGATATATAGTCTGATATTTACCTTAACAGCAATTTTAACAACGAGCCTTTAACAACCTGGCCTTCTCTATCTTCACGTGTTATCTCCGGACTAATATTTTCCTGAGTCCGAATCTCTTTTTTTCTGTCCATTGATATCACCTCAACTTTTATTATTTATTTACCGTAACCTTATTGTAGCATATGTTAATATAATGTCAAGTGATATACACATAATACTATTATTGTTAAGTTAAGTTTTTATTATTCTTAGGTTAAGAAAGGTATTAATCTAAAAATAATTTTGTCGGATTAAGGAAGGATAATTACACCACTAATAGAGAATATAAATAAGATAAGAATTAGTTTAAACAAGTAACCGGTGGCATATTTAACACCCTTTCCCAAGCAACATTAGGCTGTAAGGCTATTGGTTATTAACAATAACAAACAAGAGGCCTTCTGTTCCATGTTACAGAGGGCCTCTTGTTTTATCGATTTAGTATGATAATAGTCAGAACTTAATTTAACAATCTTAATTAATAGATAAAGATATAAATTAGAGAGCTGTGATTGCATGAATTCAGAAAACCCAGTAAATCTAGACTTACCAAAAACAGCCGGCAAAGTTATGGTTTTCCTGAGTACAAATCAGTTTAATCAAAAAGTTATTAAATCAGCCCGAGATCTGGCTGACTCTATACCGACAGATATGGTTGCTGTGTATATTGATACAGCTAAAAGCATTCTATTAAAAGAAGAAAATATGAATCAGCTGGTAAAAAACAGCTTACTGGCAGAAAAGCTTTCCTCTGAAACTATAACTGTTTCCTGCATTAATGTAACTAAGGAGTTTATCCGACTTTCTGACCGGCATAATATCAGTCACATAGTTATTGGCAGACCTATTCGTCCTACCTCGGTGGACTTTATGTATAACTCTTTGGCAAACTTTGTTCTGCAGGAAATGAATGGTATTAGTGTCCATATTTTTTCCGAGGAAAAAGCTGTCAGCAATCCACCGGCAATTAAAGCTGTGCCAAATAAAAAATGGGCTCTTACTCTGCCAAAGAATGTGCAATTTTCTTCCTTTATTCCATATTTCTGGGGTTTATCCATGGTTCTTATGATGTCTGTTTTTCTGGAGCCTTTTAAGGAAATGATTGGCACCTTAAATATTGCTTTATTATACTTGATTCCTGTTTTGATTTGTGCGGTCAGCTGGGGCATAAGCTCTTCATTATTGGCAGCAGTAGCCGGACTCATATTGTTTGACTTAATATTTATTTCTCCGTTTTTATCCCTTGCATTTCCCGGCACGAATTACATTATTACCTTTATAATATATATGATAATCGGCTTAATAACAGGAGTCTTATCTACCGAGCTGAAAAAACAGGTATCTGAATCTCAAAACAGGGCTACAAAAGTAGCTACTCTCTATTCTCTAAGTCAGGATATTGCAGCGGTAGCTGAAATGGATGTTATCTTATCAAGCATAACTCAAAAAATTTCTAATTCACTTGAATGCCAAGCATTAATAATGTTGCCCTCAATAAACAATAAACTGAAAATAGAAGCCTCCTCTTCCAATGAGCTCATCCTGAATAAAGAGGATATTGCAGCAGCTCAATGGGTTTTTGAAAATGGCTTAGAGGCGGGTAAAAAATCCAATAATAAGAATAATATTAATCTGATTTTATTGCCTTTGAAAACAGGTCAGGGAATACATGGGGTTTTAGTTATAAAAAATAATCTGATTGTCAAGGAATTTAACTATGAGCAGCTAAGTTTACTGGAGGCGTTTACCGGGTTGACCTCCATGGCCATAAACCGTGCGAATCTAACAAAACAGGCAGGAAAGCTTAAAAACCTGGCTGAATCTGAAAAACTTAGAACTGCTTTGCTTAATTCACTTTCTCATGACCTAAAAACGCCGCTGGCGTCTATTATCGGTGCAGTAACTACCCTGATTGAAGGACAAGAAATTTTTTCAACCATAGCTAGGAATGATCTCCTTCAGTCTATCCATCAAGGTGCTTTGAGGATGAATAGATTTATTGGCAATCTGCTGGAAACCGCCAGATTGGAAAGCGGCATGCTTCAGTTAAAAAAAGAGTGGTGTGATATTGAGGATATTATTGGAGTGGCTGTTTCAGGATTGGATAATATCTTTAAGGATAATACTCTTACAATAAATATTGCCCCAGACCTACCCATGATTTCTGCTGATTTTATTTTAATTGAGCAGGTTTTGGTAAATCTTCTTGATAATGCCCAAAAATATTCCGAACCGGGCACTGAAATATTAATATGGGCAAATGAAGACGCTGGGTTCCTTTTAATAGAAATAGAGAATCAGGGACAATATAATGAAAATATCGATTTAAAGAAAATATTCGATAAGTTTTATCGTCTAAAAACACCTTTACAAGTAAGCGGTACCGGATTGGGTCTGTCAATATGCAAGGGCTTGGTTGAAGCTCATTCAGGTAAAATATGGGCTGAAAGAAAAAACCGGGATATAATCAGAATATGCTTTACACTGCCGTTGGCTGAGAAAAATTTTGCATAGGTTAAAGAGGTGATTCAAATTAATAAAAATGGAACCAGAATTTTGACTGTTGATGATGAGGTTTCCATATTGAAGCTGCTGAGTGTTGCTTTGACAGGCCACGGTTACAGTGTTGATGAAGCAAGCACCGGTGAGGAAGGAATAAAAAAAATAGCTTTGGGTAAATATGACCTCATTATTCTTGACCTAGGACTTCCTGATATAAGTGGTCTGGAGGTTTTAAAAAAGATCAGAGAATGGTCTGATATCCCGATAATTATTCTTTCGGTAAGAGATCAGGATGATGATAAAATTCTTGCCCTGGACTCGGGGGCAGATGATTATTTAACTAAGCCCTTCAGTATGGGAGAGCTTTTAGCAAGAATAAGGACCTCTCTTCGGCATGCCACTAAGGAAATCGATGAGCCTGTTATTAAGCTTAATGATCTGGTAATCGACCTTGCCCACAGAATAATAACTGTTGATAATGTTGAAATAAAAATGAGTCCGATTGAATATAATATAATGAAATATCTTGCCCAGTTTGCAGGAAGGGTTTTGACCCACAAACAAATTTTAAATGCGGTCTGGGGTCCCTACTGTGAAAATGACACTCAATACCTCAGGGTTTACATTGGACAAATTCGCAGGAAGATTGAGAAAGAGCCATCCAATCCTAAGCACATTATTACTGAGCCGGGAGTTGGTTATCGGCTATTGTAGAATATTCCGGCAGTCTTTATATCTTTTTTACAACTTTTATGTTTTTTTTATGTCTTTTTTATAAACCAATATTCTATAATTAAAACGGACACTGGTGATTTACCTAAGCTTTATAACTTAATTTAAGGGGGTGTTATAGAATGGTAGCATCATTGACTTGTGTAGCAATATTCTCACTCTTCCTGGGCATTATGGTTTTGATTACCCCTTCAAAAGTTTCCTAATAATTTTATACTATATAAGCAAAAAATCCAGTCTTTAAGACTGGATTTTTT